>JBOGJF010000399.1:0-6469 GCA_050747785.1 Vicinamibacteria bacterium | reverse complement strand
AACCCGGAGCGCAGCCGGTGCATGTCCACGCGGGCCTCGGAACAAAGCATCCTCAGAACCAATTGCTCCTTGGACATCTCCAAGCTGAGGATCCCGATGCTGCGGCCGGTGAGACCGGCATGTTGCGCGACGTTCAGGCAGAAGCTGGTCTTGCCCATCGCCGGGCGGGCGGCCACGATGATAAGATCGGAGGCCTGGAGACCGGAGGTCAACTCCTCGAACTTTTCGAAGCCGGTTGGGACGCCGGTGACCATTTCCCGCCGCTCGGACAGCTCGTCGATCGACTTGAACGTATTGCGAACGATGTCCGATACGGGCTCGAAACCGGTCCGGATCGAACCCTCGGCAATCTCGAAGATGGTCTTTTCGGCCTGATCCAGAACCGACGCCGTGTCTTCGGGCTCATCGAAGCAGGATTGAATGATGCGGTTGGCGGAGCTGATGAGACTGCGCAGGACCGATTTTTCCTTGACGATCCGCGAGTAGTAGGGGACGTTGGTGGCGCGGGGAACGCCATCCACCAGGGACGTCAGGTAGGCGATCCCACCCGCCGCCTCGAGCTCGCCGGCACGGGCGAGCTCCTCTTTGAGCGTGACAAGATCGATCCCCTGGCCGCGAGAGGAGAGACTCTCCATGCGGGCGAAGATCCTTTGATGGGCTTGCCGATAGAAATCGTCTTGCTTGAGGACCTCGGAGGCGTGGTGGAAGCTCTCGTTCTCGATCAGAATGGCGCCCAGAACCGTCCGTTCCGCATCCAGACTGTGCGGAAGGGCCTTCTCGAGGGCGACCTCCCCGGGCAAGGGTTAATCTTCCTCCTTCTCCACAATCACGGTGAAGGTCGCGGCTACCTCGGGATGAAGTTTCGCGGTGACCGAGAATTCTCCCAGGCTCTTGATGGGCTCGTCGAGCTGGATCTTGCGCTTTTCGATCGCGTGTCCCCTCGATTCCAGTGCCTCGGCCACGTCGGCTGCCGAGACTGAGCCATAGAGCTCTTCGCCATGAACCTTCCGGCGGAAGGAAAGCTTGAGGCCCTCGATCCGCGCCGCCAGGGCTTCGCTTTCTTCCTTCTCCTTGGCGTGCTTCACCGCCACGAGCTTCATTTCCTTTTCCATCCGCCGGACGTTGTTGTCATTGACTTCCATGGCGAGCTTGCGGGGAAGGAGAAAGTTTCGGGCATAGCCCTTGCTCACGTCAACGACCTGGCCCTTCTTGCCGAGCTTGTCTACGTTCTCACAAAGTATTAGTTGCATAGGTTTAGGAGGCGAACGGTAGCAACGCGATGTTGCGGGCCCGTTGGATTGCGGTCTTTAGCTTTCGCTGGTGAGGGGCACACGTTCCTGAGATGCGGCGCGGGAGTATCTTGGCCCGCTCGGGGACGAAAGCGGCCAGGAGCCTCTCGTCCTTCCAGTCGATGTAATCGATCTTCTCCGCGCAGAACTTACAGACTTTACGCCGGCGAAAGTAGAAGCGCTTGCCTCCGCCTCCGCCGCCGCCGCGGCGAGCGCCACCACTGGAGGATGCTCCACTTCTTTTCCTAGGCTGCATCATGCCTCCTCACTTTCCAAGCCAAGGCCGGGCAGTGTCGCATCTGGCGATGCCTTGTCCGCTCTATAGGGGGCCCGGGTCGCATCGGAATCGCCTCTCTTCGGTCCAGCCGCGGCTGCCTTTTGGCGCCGCTCGCGTCTCGCGCTCTCCCGAGCCGCCTTTCTTGCCCGACGCCGCTCGATCTTCTCTTGTTCCTTATCCACTCGAACGGTCAGGAAGCGAAGGACTCCCGCAGTCACTCGAAGCCGCCGCTCCAACTCCGAGACGCTCTTCGCCTCGGCCCGTAACCGGCTCAGCACGTAGTAGCCATCTTGGTGCCTGCCGATTCGATAGGCCATCCTTCTTTTTCCCCAAGCGTCGGTCCCCTCCACCGTGACGCCCTGGTTCTTAATGAACTCCTCGATCTGCCCGATGGTTGCCTTGGTGGCTTCCTCATCGAGCGTAGGCTCGAGGATGTACATCAACTCGTATCCTCTCATTAGGTCTCCTTATGGATGTAAAGCCCTCTCGCATTGGAGAGAGCAAGGAGTCATTTTCCCGTCCAACATTTTCGTTCATTCCTCTCCGTCATCCTTGCTGGACGGGGTTCGGTTGAACAACGACATGGCCCGCGCCATGCCATCCGTCAGAATCGTTTCGGTCGCCTCGACCGTGCGCTGCAAAAGCTCCTCCACGACGGGCCGCTCATCGGCGGTAAAGCGGTCCAGCACGAACTCGCTGAGCTCATCACCTTCCCGGCCCTCCGGGTCCGCTTCTTCCAGGCCCCGGGGGCGGATGCCGAGGCGAACCCGCGGAACTCCCTCATCGCCCAACGCGGCCAGCACCGAGTCGAGCCCCTTGTGCCCGCCGGCACTTCCTCGCTCTCGAATCCGAAGCGCACCCAGGGGCAGCGCGATATCGTCGATGAATATCAACAGCTCATCAGCCGCGAGCCCGCGGTCCCGCGTCAAATCTAGCACGGCCCGACCGCTCAGGTTCATGTACGTGAGCGGCTTGGCGAGAAGAATCGCTTGCCCAGCGAACGTTCCTTCCGCCACGAGAGCCCGACACGGGCTCTCTCCCCAACCGGCCCCGGCCTTCTGAGCGATGCGGTCCACCGCTTCGAATCCGAGATTGTGTCGGGTCCCGACGTAGCGGGGCCCCGGATTACCGAGTCCTACCAAGAGCCGCACCCACGCGCCTCGGGCGAGCCAAGAGCGGGCCCGGTGTCTTTCTCATCGGCCCATTAATCGGAAGACCCCTCTTTGTCACCCTGGTCTTCCGCCTCCGCCTTGCCTTTTTTGATCACCTCGGGCTCAGCAGCAACCGCCCCCTCGGCAGCCTCCGCCGCCACCGGCTCTTCCTCTACCTTCGGCGCTTCCACGTGAGCGATGACGAGTCCGGGGTCGCTCACGAGCGTAACCCGTTCCGGTATTTGGAGCTCGCCGGCACGGATCAGATCTCCGATGGCCAGGTGGGAGACATCGACCTTGATCTTCTCCGGAATATCCGAGGGCAAGCAGGACACCTCGATCGCGCGACTGACGAAGTCCAGCATGCCACCCTCTTGCTTGACGCCGACCGGCGTTCCCACGAGCTCGAGCTGGACCGATAGCGTGAGAGCGTGATCCATGGCGACGCGAATCAGGTCCGCGTGGAGCAACGCGTGTTCTACGGGCTCCAGCTGATAGTCCTTCACCATCACGTTCTCCGTCTCGTCGCCGCCTTGCACCCGCAGATCGAAAATCGTATTGGCTCCGGCGTCGGAACGGAGGATGCGGATGAGGACCTTGGGGTCGACCGCTACCGGGACCGCTTCCTTCTTTTTCCCGTAGACGACCGCCGGTATCAGACCCTTGGCGCGGAGCTTGCGGTTCGCTCCCTTGCCAAAAGCGGCTCTCTTTTCTGCTTCGACTATCATTCGTTCCATGGTGCTCAGTGTCCCTTAATTGATTAGTGGGCGCTTGGTACTCGTTCTGGCTCTACGACTTCAATCAGTGGCCTGGGGCCCCACCCCCAGGCCCGTTGCTTCGGCGGCTGCGCGCCTGCGCAACAGCTGAGGGCTCCCCGGCCGGTCTCGCTCCGCTCGCGAATGACGCCCTGAGTCCTCAAATTGTAGCTTGGAGCCCTGTCCCAAGCCACAGCTTGATTCGGAATCGAACGGGCCAACTAAACAAACAGAGAGCTGACCGATGTCTCCTCGTGCACACTCTGGATCGCCTTGCCCAAGAGCGAGGCGACCGAGAGCACCTTGATCTTCGAGTGATTCTTCTTCTCCGGAGGCACGGGGATGGAGTCGGAGACAATCAGCTGCTCGATGTTCGACTTCGAGACTCTCTCCACGGCCTCTCCGGAGAGCACGGGGTGCGTGCAGCACGCGAGCACGCGGGCTGCCTTGGCCTCGAGGAGCGCATCCGCTGCCTTGACCAGGGTGCTGGCGGAGTCCACGATATCGTCGACGATGAGCGCCGTTGCGCCATCCACTTCGCCGATCACGTAAATCTTCTCTACTTCGTTGGACGCTTCGGAGCGCCTCTTGTCCATGACCGCGAGCGGCACCTTCAGCCTCTTGGCGTACGCCCGGGCCCGCTCGACACCTCCCGCGTCCGGCGAGACGATGACCAGATCCTTCAAGTCGAGCGACGTGAGATAGTCCAGCATAACGGGGGCCGCGAAGAGGTGATCGACCGGCACGTTGAAGAAACCCTGTATCTGGCCCACGTGAAGATCCATGGTAATGACACGGCTCGTCCCAGCCGTGGACAGCAAATCGGCCACCAGCTTCGCCGAGATGGGAACGCGGGGTCTGTCCTTGCGGTCTTGTCGGCCGTACCCGTAATAAGGCATCACCGCAGTAATCCGGTTCGCCGAAGATCTCTTGAATGCATCGATCATGATCAGGAGCTCCATGAGATGTTCGTTGACCGGAGGAGCGGTGGGTTGGACTACGAAGACGTTGGCTCCGCGGATGTTCTCCATGATCTGGAAAGACACTTCGTTGTCGGCAAACCTCCCGAGGTGCGCCTTGCCGAGCGGAACGCCGAGGCTCTTGGCGATGCTGGCGGCCAGCTGCGGGTTGCAGCTTCCGCTGAACACCTTGAGTGGTCTATCCATCACCCGTTCCTATGTTCTCTCCCGGCGCGTCATGATGCTGCCGATCTCGACTCGACTCGGATCCCAGGCGACCGGCGGCGTACCCGTCGCGGGGAGACGCTGGTTCTGCCTGATCGACTTGAGGAAATGTCCTCGGCGACTCCCCATCTCGGCGACCGCTCGCGGCCAAGCCGTGCGGTGTATCCGGGAGTCCTCGATGGCTGGGGCGGAAGGATTCGAACCTTCGAATGCCGGTTCCAAAGACCGGTGCCTTACCGCTTGGCCACGCCCCAACACCAGCCCTAGGGCGCCAACCGCCTGCCCTAGGTCTTTCCCGCCTCGGCCTCTCCAACGCCGCCGGTTAGCGCCTCACCCGGTGGCCCCCCATCGGCAAGTACACGGGGTGGGAGGCTCGAAGCCCCGGCAACCTCGGCTTGGTAGCAGTTGAGAACTTTCTCCTCCATCATACGACGGGTGTCACTGTTCAGGGGATGAGCGATGTCTCGGAACGTCCCATCCTTGCGCTTCTTGCTGGGCATCGAGATGAACAACCCCTTCGGGCCGTGAATAATCTTGATGTCGCTGATGACGAAACAATTGTCCAGTATGATGGAGACAAAGGCCTTAAGCTTCTCGTCCTCCACGGGGAAAACCCGCACCTCGGTAATCTCCATAGGAGCCTCCCTCTCTCAGGCGCCGTCACGGGCGCTTCGGCTGATCTTCTAGTCGTCTCTCCCGATAGGTCTTTGCCGTTAGCGTGCGGGTCGCGATTGCGCGGATCCCCCGCTCTGCCAAGAACCGAGCCGCGGATTCCCCCGCCGCCCGGTCATCGAATATCCCAAAGACAGCCGAGCCGCTGCCGGACATTAGAGAAACGACAGCGCCCAGGTCGAGAAGGCTCTTCTTGTATTCCTTAATAGAGGGGAGATGCTCCCTGGTTGCGGCCTCCAGATCGTTCGTCAGCTCGGGAAGACCGTCCTCCCCGCTGAAACTGGACGACGCAAAGTCCTGGAGTTTAAGGCTCGACTCCCGCTTTGTCAATATCAATTCCCGATACGCCGCGGCAGTCGAAATCCCGAAGTCGGGCAGGATCAACACGATGGGTACGTCGACCTGCAGGGCGAGCGGGAAGACCTGGTCGCCTCGACCGATGCCCAAGGCCGTTCCGCCGTGGAAGAAGAACGGCACATCCATCCCGAGCTCGGCTCCCAGGCGGCACAAGTCGGCCCGATTGAACCCGGCGTTCCATAACTCGTTGAGTGCGAGTAAGGTTATCGCGGCGTCCGCGCTGCCCCCTCCCAACCCCCGTCCCACCGGGATTCGCTTGTCGAGCTCGATGCGGGCCCCAACCGGACGCCCCAGCCTTTCCGCCAAGAGCGTTGCCGCCCGCGTCACCAGGTTCTCCTCGCCCCCAGGCACGACCTCCTCGTCGACCACGAGCTCGATCCCGTTCGGGCGCGCCTCGAAGGTCAAGCGATCGTGCAGGTCGATGGTCTGGAGGATCGTGCGGAGCTCGTGGTAGCCGTCGTCCCGGCGGAAGAGCACCTCGAGTCCAAGATTCACTTTGGCGTACGCACGGGCTCTCATTGGCTCGGCCTCACGAAAACCGCCTCCCCGCCGATCTCGGCCACGCCGAGCCTTGCCGCTCCCTCGGGAAGGGAGATGATGAAGGCCTCCGGATCCAGTTTCACGTTGACGTCCAGACCCTCGACGGTCAAGGACGCCTGGATTCGATCGCTCTCGATCTCGATCCGGTCGGGAGCGGTCATCCCTCGCGCCTTCCAGTCGGTCGGATACGAAACGCGATACCGCGAACCGACGGCCTCGCGTACCTGCCCATTCTCGACGTCGA
>JBOGJF010000398.1:0-7467 GCA_050747785.1 Vicinamibacteria bacterium | reverse complement strand
CGAGCGACTCCACTCGGCAGTGCCGAAGGAGGCGCGCGAGTGGTGCGAGCCTGAGTTCATCGTTGCTTCGGGAAGATCGTATCGGCACATACTCGATGTCGCGAAGAATCAGAACGTCGAACTGATCGTGATGGGCGTACAAGGGCGAAACGCGGTGGATCTCGCGCTCTTTGGCTCGACCGCGCACCATGTCGTGCGAGAGGCGAAGTGTCCTGTCTTGACGATCCGATCGCAATAACGGTCTGATGTCGACGACACGGCGCTCCGAGGCTTCTGTGATAGTCTGCGGGCGCCTGATGAAAACGACGAGAACGACGAGAGGGACGAGAGCGACGAGCGCGATAGCGATCGTGATCGCCATCGCGGCCGGGCCAGCACCCGCGTGCCAATGGGACGCCGAGCCGGATCGCTCGCCGGCCGAGCCCGCCCAGACTGCGAACGCCGGATCACTGGCCCCTCCCATCGCGGCCCCCTCCCAACCAGCTAGGCAGGCTACCGAAATCCTCGCTATCGAAGCGAAGGTCATCGGTGTCTTCGAGAACGCCGGGCCGGGAGTCGTCAACATCACCAACCGATCCATTTCCTACGATTTCTTCATGAACGCCATCCCTCAGGAGGGATCGGGTTCCGGTTTCGTTTACGACCGGCAGGGCCACATCGTGACCAACTACCACGTGGTCGAGGGAGCCGATCAGCTCTTCGTGACGTTTCCGGAAGGCACGGTCGTCTCCGCCACGCCCGTGGGCGCCGATCCGTCGAACGATCTCGCGGTGGTCAAGGTCGACACTAGCCCCAATAGCCTTCATGTCATTCCTCTCGGGGATTCCGACGGCCTGCGTGTGGGACGCTTCCTGGTGGCCATCGGCAACCCCTTCGGGCTCGACAGTACCCTTACCACCGGAGTGGTGAGCTCGCTGGGGCGCATCATCCAAAGCCCCACGGGACGCTTCATCGGAGAGATCATCCAGACGGATGCCGCCATCAACCCAGGCAATTCCGGAGGACCCCTCCTCGATCTCGACGGCAATATCGTCGGGGTCAACTCGATGATCTATAGTCCCAGCCGGGCGTCGGCGGGCATCGGTTTTGCGATCCCTATCAATACCGTGAAGCGCGTCGTTCCGGAGCTCATCGCTCGGGGTCGCTACGCCCACCCCTGGCTCGGCGTGAACCTATGGTCGGTTACGCCGGCCTATGCCGAGGCATTGAGTCGGGCCGGTGTCACAGTTCCTGCAGAGGGCGGCCTCCTCGTCGCCGATGTCGTACCTAACGGACCCGCTGACCGGGCCGGCCTCCGCGGCGGCCAGCGCGTCGCCCGCCTAGGGAACGTTCGCATACCGGTGGGCGGCGACGTCATCCACACCATCGACGGTGAGGCGGTGAGAAACGCTCAGGATCTCAACGTCCTGCTCGAAACGCGTAAGAGGGTCGGCGAGACGGTCAGGGTCGGTATCCAGCGTGACGGTCGAGCGATGACTCTCGAGGTCGTCCTCGGAGAGCGACCCGAGGAATAAGCCGTCCCTCTTGATCTAGTCCACACCCATCGCTAGAGTTCCGCTATGGCCAGCGGCGGAGATTTCCGCATCGGTGGGTTTGTGCTCACCGGAGAAGAGGTGCGGCGCCGCAAGGCCTATCTGGGTCTCGACAACGAGGCGGAGCGGTTGCTCCGAGAAATCCACCCCCATCTGAATAGCGAGACCGATCGGATGGTGGAGCGCTTCTACGAATACCTCCTCTCTCATGAGCATACGCGCGTCATGCTCTCGGAGCCCGGGCTCATCGAGCGGCTCAAGAAGCTCCAGTCTCAGTACTTCATGCAGCTCACCGAGGGACCGTACGATCTCGCCTATTTCGAGAACCGCCTCAGAGTGGGACTCGTCCACCAGCGCATCGGCCTCTCGCCCGAGTGGTACCTGGGGGCTTACCAGGAGTACCTCGGTATCGCGCAGGAGGTGCTCGCCCGCGTATTCAGTGGTGATCCGAACTACGTACTCCAGGCCGGGGGAGCCTTCAGGAAAGTTGTTTTTCTCGACATGAGCCTGGCGATCGACGCCTACACGTTGTCCTCGAATGAGCGCTTGGCGAAGGAGGCGGCCGCTCTCGCGCTAGCAAACCGCGAGCTAAGAGAGCTTGGCATCGCCAAGCGAAAACTGACCGACACCATCGTCCATGACCTCCAGAACCCCCTGAGTGGAATCGTGGCCTTCCTGGAGGTTCTGGAAGCAAAGACCGAAGGGCTTTCGACGAGCGAGCGGGGAGCGTTGCGAGAAGCCCTGGCGCGCTGCGACGATCTCTCTCAGCTCATCATGAACGTCTTGCAGCTGAGCTGTGCGGAAGAGGGTAAGCTCGAGCTCTACCACGAGAACATCGATCTCGTCGAGATCGCGCGCGGCGCGGCGGAAGCGTTCAGTCTGGTGGCGGAGCGGGGAGGGCGCCAGGTAGTCGCTCGTGTCGACGGGAAACCGCTCGTGGTCCGAACCGATCAGAGCCTCCTCCGTCGCGTGCTCTACAATCTGATTCGCAACGCGCTGCGACACACTCCTCGCGGGACGCAGGTGGAGATCGATCTGCGCGCGGGACCGCCCGCGACGATTCTGATCCGCGACAACGGCCCCGGGATCTCACCCGAGCTCGAGTCGCGAATCAGCGAGCCGCTCACAAGTGCGATGGGCTGGGCGGGGAGTCCCGAACTGGGACTGGGCCTTTCGTTCTGCAAGATGGCCGCCGACGCGCTCGGGATTTCGTTTCGGGCGGAAAAGGGCCACGAGCGCGGCACCGTGTTCGTGCTCGAGCTGGATTAACGGGTAGTCCGCGTCGGATCCCTTGTCGTACCGCGCTCGTGAGCTCGCCCGAAGGTCAGGCGATTTGCGGCGGAGCCCATCCCGCATCGCCGTGTCTCGCAGGTAGGCGGCTCCGGCCAACCGAACCTGGCCCTGGGGCACGAGAAAGTCCCCGGTCGAGTGCGTCATTTGGCACTTCTTCGATCCAGTCCATTTCCACATCTACTTGAAAAGGAAGCCTTTTGCGGTTGGAGCTAATCTTGCTTAGTGGGGGTCGTCGGAGGATCGTATGCATGGAGCCAGCAACCTTCCCAATCTCGCTAACGTTGATCTGAACCGAACACCCTTTGTCGCCATCTGGGAGACGACACGGGCCTGCGATCTGGCCTGTCGACACTGTCGGGCCGAGGCCATCCCCAGCGCCTTGCCGGGAGAGCTCACGATGGCAGAGGGCAAGCGATTGCTCGATGAGCTGGCCGAGATGGGGACTCCCATCTGCGTGCTGTCCGGTGGCGATCCCGCCAAGCGCGGCGACTTGCTCGAGCTCGTCCGGCACGGGACGAAACGGGGCATGCGGATGGCGACGATTCCGGCGGCGACTCCGTTGCTTACGCGCGAGCTCGTGCGCGGGCTCAGGGACGCCGGTCTGGCACAAATGGCGCTCAGCCTGGATGGCCCCAATGCCGAGGTTCACGATAGCTTTCGAGGCGTATCGGGCGCATTCGAGCGCACCATTGCCGGCGCGATGTTCGCCCGGGAAGCCGAGCTGCCCCTGCAGATCAACACGGTCTTCGGCGACCACAACTGGCGGCACTTCGATTCCATCGCCAACCTGGTGCGCGAGCTGGGGGTCGTTTTCTGGGAGGTCTTCTTTCTGGTTCCGATGGGCCGAGGTCGGGAGCTCGGGCACCTGAACGGCGCTCAGTTCGAAAGCTTGTTCCAAAAGCTTGCCACGGTGGCCAAGGAGGTGGACTTCATCGTCAAAGTCACCGAGGCCCCTCACTATCGCCGCTACCTGATGCAGGCACGAGCGCGCGATCCTCGTCGGAATGACGGGCATGCGAGTGCGTCCCCTCGAGAAAAGAACATGCTTCCGGCTCACATGAGACGCGATTTCGGTCCGGGGGGAAGCATCGGGTTAGCCCCCAAAGGGGTCAATTCCGGAAATGGTCACCTCTTTGTCAGCTACTGTGGTGACATCTGCCCCAGCGGCTTTCTGCCGCTTGCCTGTGGGAATCTCCGTTCCGACTCGCTGGCGGACGTCTACCGCTCACATCGGGTATTCGTGGAGCTTCGTAGCCCCGACCTTCTGAAGGGGAAGTGTGGTATCTGTCAGTTCCGTCACATCTGCGGCGGCTCCCGGGCCCGCGCCTATGCCATGACCGGAGACTATCTCGCCGAAGAGCCCTTCTGTGCGTATGAGCCGCGGGCGGTTCTCGGGACACCACGTGTTCCTCAAGGGCTCTAATCCCGGACTGAGCCAGTCCGCCCCATAGTGGCGCGTTTCGCCGCAGCCACGAGGACTCGCACCGGCCGCAGATCTCAATAGAAGGCGGGATTTCTTCGTGTCGTGATGTGGCGCACACCTTGCAAGCGCTAAAGAGGATAAAGCCAAGGAGCGCGCAGGCGATCCCATTCATGACACGCTTGAACCCCCGACTATGGTCCGTCGTGCTGGCTGGCGGCGAAGGCGAACGAACCCGGCCATTCATAGAACGTTGGCTGGGGCACCATCTGCCGAAGCAATACTGTGCGTTCTCCGGATCCCGTACCCTTTTCCAGCACACGATCGATCGCGCCGACGCATTGTGCGCGCCCGAGCAGCGAGTGGTCATCGCGGCCCGTGGGCACCGACGCTACGTCACCGACCAAATGAAAGGCAGAGGAAGGGGTCTCGTTCTGTTTCAGCCCAGCAACCGGGGAACGGCTGCCGGCGTGTTTCTCGCGCTGACCCACGTCCTTTTCGAGGATCCGGAGGCCATCGTGGTCATTTACCCCTCCGACCACTTCATTTATCCCGAAAGCGCGTTCTTCGAGGCCGTGAATCAGGCGGTTCAAGCTTGCGAGCAGATCGACGAGGCCGTGCTTCTCGGCGTGACGCCGGATACCGCGGAGTCGGATTTCGGATGGATCGTCCCAGCTGCCGGTGGGCTCGTGAGTCCGGTGATCCGCCCGGTGAGGCGCTTCGCGGAAAAGCCCACGAAGAGAGTTGCGGCGCGGGTCCGCGCGGCTGGCGGGCTCTGGAACACGTTCATCTTGGCCAGCAAGGTCAAGACGCTCTGGGGTCTTGGTTGGAGCCGTGTACCCGAAATGATGACGCCATTCGTCGATATCCGGGATGCCCTGAGAGCATCGTCGGGCTCCGTCCCACTCGAGCGGGTCTACCAGGGTCTTCCCTCGCGTGACTTTTCGACGCACATACTGCAACGGGCTGTTCGCAGTCTGGCGGTGCTCGAGATGGAGAACATCTATTGGAGTGATTGGGGTCGGCCGGAACGTATTCTCGAGACGTTGCGCTTGATGGGTAAGCAACCTTCGTTCTCGGAGGAGCTGGTCTTTGGTGGGTCGCGAGCTGGTAACGCGATTCTATGTTGAAGGGAAGGGCTCGCATTCTAGAGGTCGGTCGGGGTGTTCACGCTTCGTGATTTAGCGGAGCGCGTGGTGCTGGCCAAGCGGGATCCGGAGAAGACGCCGGTCGGGTGCCAATTTGGACAAACTGCCCTATTAAAGAAAATGGTTTCCGAAAACGGTGCGGGAGAGCCCTATAAGCTCGAGACCATCACCGATTGGAAGCGGGCGGGCAACCGGGGAAGCTACTCGAGGACATCGGTGAGCGATCGCTGCGTGCCGCCCGAGCGCCCTTGACTCCGAAGATCTCCAAGCCCATGTGGCACCGTGGGTATTGACATAAAAAACCTCCGACGTAATCTCTCATAAATCCGCCACAAGAATCCGACGCGGATTGCGAGGTCCATTATTCGCGCCCAACACCCAAGGCATCAGCGACGCGATTGATGTAGTTGAACCAGGCGGTGATGAGCGTGATTTGCAAAATGGCTTTGTCATCAAAGCCAGCGGCACGCAATTTCTGGTGATCTTGCCGAGAAATCTTGGTGGCGTCCTTGGTCACCTGCACGACATAATCCAGCATCACCCGATCTTGTTCACTGATCGGGGCAGATTTGTAATCTTCCTCCAATGCCCGAACGAAATCGTCATCCAACGTTACCCGACGCAGAAACTCTGCGTGCGATTCGATTCAATAGTGGCAGCGGTTGGCGACCGAGACCAAGGTCGTGATCATCTCGTGCTGCCGACGCGTGAGCGGGAGCTCGGACGACATCAACACGCCGAAGGTGGCAAAGGCGTGGTAAAGCGCCTCGGGAATAAGGGTGTGCGAGGCGACTATGCCGGAGGTGCCGTCAGCCGTCGGATGCACGGGTTGCTCATATTCGATGGGATACAAAGCGCGTTGCGCTTCGACCGCCTTCCGCAGTTTTTCATCGGCCGCGGAGAGAGGGATGGTTCGAATCCAGGTCATGAGCGAGGGCCTTTCGTTTGGATGAATCGCGAAACGAAACATGATAAACCGGCACGGCCGGCGCCACAATGGCGAGGCTAGGAGAGGAGTCTTTGATTATTGTCCCCATGAGCCGCAAGACCGCGGACTACATGGACGGTCGCTTCGGCTAGCCTCGTGGTACGACGTCATATCGTCACCGCTCACGAGGCAGGCTCGACTCTCGCCGCGCTCGTGCGGCAAAATCATGAGGGCGTCTCCTGGTCCCGGGCACAACGCCTCTGCCAAAACGGCCAGGTGCTCGTCGATGGTGCGCCGCAGACCGATCCTGCCTTCCGCGTGTCCGAAGGACAGGAAGTTCGAATCGAACCCTCCCGGCCGCGAGAGCGGGAACTTGCCGCGGCCATCGTGTTCGAGGACACCCACGTCGTCGTCGATAAGCCCGTGGGCGTCTCCAGCGTTCCCTACGAGAAACGGGAGCGCGGGACCGAGATTAGTCGCATTCGCGAGGCCTGGCGGCGCCAAGGCCGGGGAGCGACAGGACTCGCCCCGCTCTTCGTCGTCCACCGGATCGACAAGGAGACGTCGGGGCTTACGATTTTCGCGCGAACGAAGACGGGCGAGCGCTCCCTGGCCCGTCAGTTCCGGGAGCACACGGTCGAGCGGACCTACCTCGCCGTGGCCCATGGCACACTTCGATCACGACGCATCGAAAGTCGTCTGGTTGCGGACCGGCGGGACGGGCTCCGCGGCTCCACCCGGAGCCCACGGGAAGGGAAGCGCGCGGTTACGCACGTCAGGGTCGTGGAGAGGCTGGTTGGCGCCACGCTCTGTCGAGTTCGGCTCGAGACGGGCAGAACGCACCAGATTCGGATCCACCTCGCCGAGGCGGGCCACCCGATCGTCGGCGAGCGTGTCTACATCCGGGACTTCGTCGCGCGCGGCGGGACGTCGCTTGCGAGCTCCCGCCTTCTTCTCCACGCGGCCACTCTGGCTTTCGAGCATCCCGTGACCGGCAGACCGGTCGCGCTCGCAGCGCCTTTGCCGCCGGACTTCCTCGTCGAGCTCGACCGGCTGCGCTCGGTGCCTCGCCCGGGCCGGAGCGGCGCTCGCGAAAAGGACCCAGCTGGGCCAAGCAAGGACCGCCGCGGTCGCTCTAGCCCGTCG
>JBOGJF010000397.1:0-5212 GCA_050747785.1 Vicinamibacteria bacterium | reverse complement strand
GCGGGTGATTATGAGGGCTTGATGCTGCTTCTCGGCGATCAGCCGGGCGTCTCGACCGAGGTCATCGACCTCGCTGCGCGCGATTGGCTCGCGAATCGATCCTGGGCCGCGGTCACTTCTTATCGTGGCGAGCTCGGCCATCCGTTCGTCTTTGCACGATCCGCGTTCGAAGATCTGCGTGCACTCCATGGCGACAAGGCGGTTTGGAAGCTCATCGAAGCCTATCCCCAGCTCGTTCGTCGAGTCGAAGTCGACCGCGAGCTCCCCCCGGACATCGACACACCGGAGGACTACCGAAGGCTATTGGCGACGTGGCCGGCGCCAGCGGTCGTTCCTCGGAAACAAGCTTGACTTTCTCCGATCGAGCGGAGTAATTTCGAGCCGTCCACCCCTTCCCATCGGCCCGCTCGGGGCCCATGGGGTTTGAAGTCAGCCGTTCGTCATTCGCGGCGCGGAGCCAACACTAATCATGGCGTTCGCTCACGCATTCCTGGTCGCCGATCCTCCCGTTCTGGCTGCCTCGCCGCCGACATGGACGCCTGGAGTCATCGTCCAATGAGTTGAAGGAGGCTCTATCCATGATCCCCCCTCCGTTTGAATACGTGGCACCGAGGACGCTAGCCGAAGCGGTGGCCGTCCTGGGAAAGAACCCGGAAGCGAAGATCCTGTCGGGCGGGCACAGTCTTCTCCCGATGATGAAATTCCGACTGGCCGCTCCCCCGCTTCTGGTCGACATCAACCGGGTCGACGGTCTCAACTACATCCGCGAGGAAGGGGGCTGGTTGAAGATCGGAGGTCTCACCCGCGAGTCGGACCTGGAGCGATCCGCGCTTGTTCAGGAGAAATACCCGCTGCTGGCGGACACGGCGCGGGTTGTGGCGGATCCTCTGGTTCGGAACATGGCGACCGTCGCCGGAAATCTCGCCCATGCCGATCCCGCGAACGATCATCCCGCCACGATGCTGGCCTACGGCGCCCAGATCGTCGCGACCGGCCGCAAGGGCGACCGCGAGATCGCGATCGGCGACTTCTTCCGAGGTGCCTTCGAAACGGCTCTTGCTCATGACGAGATTCTGAGCGAGATCCGGATTCCTGCGGCGAAGGCGGGCGGGGGCGGCGCGTATCTCAAGCTCGAGCGCAAAGTAGGAGACTATGCGACCGTGGCGGTTGCGGTGCAAGTGAGCCTGGGTAAGAACGGAAAGTGCGAGTCGGTGGGCATCGGCTTGACCAACGTGGGATTGACCCCCATCAAGGCGAGCAAGGCGGAGGAAGCGCTCAAGGGCCAAGAGCCGAACGATGCCAATATCCAGAAGGCGGCAAAGCTCGCGGCGGAGGCTGCCGAGCCTATTGCCGATCACCGGGGCTCCGAGGAGTACAAACGCTCCCTCGTCAAAACGTTCACGGTGCGCGCGCTTCGGAAGGCCGTCACGCGGGCGAAGGGAGGTGCAGCATGAGTAGCCACCACATCAAGCTGACCATCAACGGCGAGACCAAGGAGGCGGATGTCGAGCCTCGCCTGCTGCTCGTCCACTTCATTCGTGAAGACCTCGAGCTAACCGGCACCCACATAGGCTGTGACACGACGTCTTGCGGCGCCTGCACGGTCTTGCTCGACGGAACGCCGGTCAAGAGCTGCACGTTGCTAGCCGTCCAGGCCGACGGTCGGAAGGTCAAGACCGTCGAGGGTCTCGCTACGAACGGCAGTCTCCATCCGATTCAAGAAGGATTCATGGAAAAGCACGGGCTGCAGTGCGGCTACTGCACTCCGGGGATGATGATGTGCTCGAGCGCACTCCTGGAGAAGAACCCGAATCCGACGGAGGAAGAGATTCGCTGGGGCATCTCGGGCAATCTCTGCCGCTGCACGGGATACATGAACATCGTCAAGGCGGTGCAATACGCCGCGGAAAAAATGCGTGGTTAGGACGGTTTCGGCCCGGAGGGCCCTCGGCCGCGAGGAATGGGCGCCGCGAAGCCGGCAGCCCAGGGAGGCGGCCGGGTTTTTCGGCGCGAGCGAAGAGCGAGCGCCGGCGCGCGAGGCGAAGAGCCGAGCGCGCACTAATAGAGGTCCGTCATGACAGAAATCAGAGGTCTCGGCCACTCGGTCAGGCGTAAAGAAGATCCCCGCTTCATCCGCGGCAAGGGCCGCTACATCGACGACATCAAGTTGCCCGGGATGCTCTACCTGGACATCGTGCGGAGCCCCTATGCCCACGCCAAGATCAAGAGCATCAGCGACGAGAAAGCGCTCAAAGTGGCGGGCGTGGCCGCCGTCATCACCGGAAAGACGCTGGACGGCTACGGGTTGGCCTGGATGCCGACGCTCTCCAACGACAAGCAAATGGTGCTTCCCATCGATACCGTCAAGTACCAGGCTCAGGAGGTCGCGGCGGTCGTGGCCACCAGTCGCTACGCGGCCGCCGATGGTGTCGCGGCGGTGGAGGTCGACTACGAGCCTCTGCCCGTCGTCGTCGATCCCTTCAAGGCACTCGAGCCCGGAGCGACCAAGGTACGCGACGATAAGGAAAGCAATCTCATCTGGCACTGGGAAGTCGGCGACAAGGACGCCACTGAGAAAGATTTCAAGAAGGCGGATGTCACCATCGAGCAGGATATCTACATCCCTCGCATCCACGTGGCCTCGATCGAGACCTGCGGCTGCGTCGCGAGCTGGGACAACGTGGAAGGAAGACTCACCTTATATATGACGAGCCAGGCGCCGCACGTCATCCGTACGGTCGTCGCCCTCATCGCCGGACACCTCGGGCTGGTGGAGCACAAGATCCGCGTCATCTCTCCGGACATTGGAGGGGGATTCGGTGGCAAGGTGCCAGCCTATCCCGGCTACGTCTGTGCCGTTGCGGCCTCCGTGGTCACCGGCAAGCCGGTGAAATGGATCGAAGATCGATCGGAGAACCTGCAGGCCGACTCGTTCGGCAGGGACTACCACATCAAGGCGAGCGTGGCGGCGAAAAGAGATGGGACACTCACTGCCGTTCGCATGAAGACCGTCGCCGATCACGGATACAGCGACGCGGCCGCGCAACCGTCGAAATTCCCCGCCGGGCTCTTCCACATCTGCACCGGTTCCTATGACTTCAAGAACGCGTTCGTGGAAGTGGACGGCGTCTACACGAACAAGCCGCCGGGAGGCATCGCCTATCGGTGCTCGTTCCGGGTCACTGAGGCGGTCCACGCTATCGAACGGATGGCAGACATCATGGCTCATGAGCTCAAGATGGACCCCGCGGACTTCCGTATGAAGAACTTCATCAAGAAGGAACAGTTTCCCTACAAGTCCGCCCTCGGTTGGGAGTATGACAGCGGGGACTACGCCCCGGCCCTCCAAAAAGCCATGGACATGATCGGCTACAAGGAGCTGCGTAAGGAGCAAGCGGAAAAACGCAAGCGGGGCGAGCTCATGGGTATCGGCATCTCGTCGTTCACCGAGATTGTCGGGGCCGGCCCGTCCAAGCAGTTCGACATCGTCGGGCTCAAGATGTTCGACTCCTGCGAGCTCCGACTTCACCCCACCGGAAAGGCCATCGCCCGCTTCGGCACCAAGTCGCAAGGCCAGGGCCACGAGACCACCTACGCGCAGATCATCGGCGAGGAGCTCGGCATGCAGCCCGAGGACATCCAGATCGAAGAGGGTGACACCGACACCGCGCCCTACGGTCTCGGCACTTACGCCAGCCGAAGTACACCCACCGCCGGCGCGGCGGGGGCGATGGCGGCGCGCAAGGTGCGCGACAAGGCCAAGAAGATCGCCGCGCACTTGCTCGAGGCCTCCGAGGAGGATCTGGTTTGGGAGAAGGGTAAGTTCTACGTGAAAGGCTCGCCCGATCGAGCCAAGACCATCCAGGAGATTACTTTCGCCGCCTACACCAACTACCCCGCCGGAGTGGAAGGGGGCCTGGAGGCGGTCTCCTACTACGATCCTCCCAACCTTACCTACCCCTTCGGCTCCTACATCTGTGTCGTGGACATCGATCGAGGCACCGGAGAGGTGAAGGTGCGACGCTTCGTGGCGGTCGACGATTGCGGCGTTCGCATCAACCCGATGATCGTCGAGGGTCAGATCCATGGCGGGCTCACGATGGGTTTGGCTCCCGCGCTCCTCGAAGAGATCACCTACGACGAGGATGGCAACATCCACGGCGGCACTTTCATGGACTACCTGCTTCCCACCGCCGTCGAGACACCGAAGTGGGAGACCGGAGAAACGGTGACGCCCTCACCGCACCATCCGATTGGCGCCAAGGGAGTCGGGGAATCGGCAACGGTCGGCGCTCCTCCCGCCATCGCCAATGCGGTGGTCGACGCTTTGTGGCACTTGGGAGTCCGGAACATCGATATCCCCATGACTCCCGCCAAGGTTTGGGCGGTGCTGAAGGAGAAAGGGGCCACTCTCGAAGAGTAAGGTGAGCTCAACATGTTGAACGATTACCTGGAAGCGGCCAGGCTCCTGCGAGAGAAGAAACAGTCCTTCGTTCTCGCCACCGTCGTTCGAACGGGAGGACACACGTCCGCCAAGTCCGGCGCCAAGGCCATCGTGACGGAGGATGGGTCTCTGGTCGGCTGGGTCGGTGGGAGCTGTGCCGAGCCGACCGTGGTCCGCGAGTCGCGAAACGCTCTACGAGATGGCCAGCCGAGGCTGATCCGACTTAGCCCACCCGAGGAGCTTGGCAAAGGGCCCCAAGAAGGCGTCGTCGAAGTGGCACTGACTTGCGTCAGCGGAGGAACATTGGAAATCTATATCGAGCCGCATTTGCCCCGGCCACATCTCGTGGCGGTCGGCCATCTTCCCATCACCGAGGTTCTCGTCAATCTCGGCAAAGACATGGGGTACGAGGTCACCGTCATGTCTCCCCAAGTCGATGCCACGAAGTTCCCACGGGCGGACCGGGTGGTGGCGGACTTGGATTTTTCCAAGCTGGACATTCGGCGAGATACCGCGATCGTCGTTGCCAGTCACGCGAACTACGACGAGGAGGCTCTCCAGGCGGCCCTCGCCACCCAGGCCGCCTACGTGTCCCTGGTGGCCAGTCGGAGGCGAGCGGCCGATGTCATCCAATACCTGCGCCAGGCTCGCGTGCCCGAGGAGCAGCTCGGCCGACTCAAAAATCCCGCGGGGATCGACCTCGGCGGGTCGGCTTCTTTAAATGCCGCGGGGCCCCACCCCATCCCACCCCTCAGTGCTCCCTCGCTC
>JBOGJF010000396.1:0-13200 GCA_050747785.1 Vicinamibacteria bacterium | reverse complement strand
GTCTGGCATGAAGCGATCGGTAATGTACCGGGCGGCCATGTTCGCGGCGGCCTTCAGCGCTTCGTCAGTGATTTTCAGCTTATGGTGATCCTCATACAACGAACGGACCCCGGTGAGAATCAGGATCGTCTCCTCAACGCTCGGCTCGTCGACTTGAACAGGCTGGAATCGCCGCTCCAGTGCCGCGTCCCGCTCGATGTACTTGCGATACTCGGTGGGGGTCGTCGCGCCGATACATTGGATCTCGCCTCGCGACAGCGCGGGTTTCAGAATGTTCGCGGCATCCAGGGAGCCTTCCGCGGAGCCCGCACCCACCAGGGTGTGGAGCTCGTCGATGAAGATGATCACGTTCGGATTCTCGGTGAGCTCCTTCATGATCGTCTTGAGACGCTCCTCGAATTGGCCGCGATACTTCGTCCCCGCGACGATGAGGGAAATATCCAATGCCAAGATCCGCTTGTCGGCCAAGAAGAGGGGCACGTCGCCATGAATGATTTTCGTGCCCAATCCTTCGACGATGGCGGTCTTCCCCACACCCGGCTCTCCGATGAGAACCGGATTGTTCTTGGTGCGCCGACACAACACCTGGATGACTCGGTCCAACTCGTCGGCACGTCCGATGAGTGGATCGAGCTGACCCCGGCTGGCGGCTTCCGTGAGATCCCGGCTGAACTCCGTGAGAAGCGGCGTTTCCTTGGCTTTAGACATGTTGGCCTTCTGATTCAGCTCTTGCACGATATCCTCACGCACGGCGTTGATGTGCATGCCTCGCTCGGCAAGAATGCTCGCGGCGACGGACTTCTCCTCGCGTAGGATGCCCAAGAGGATGTGCTCGGTGCCAATGTAGTTGTGGACCAGTCGCTCGGCCTCCTCGGCGGCATGGGTCAATACTTTCTTCGACTCCGCGGAAAGAGGGATTTCGACCGACGTCGAGACCTGGTCCCGAATGACAATACGACCCTCGATTTCTTTACGGATGCCTTCCATGGAGAGGTGTGACTTGGCGAACAGCCGACTGGTTAGGCCTTTGCCTTCTCGAATGAGGCCGAGCAGAAGGTGCTCCGTCTCGATCGAATTGCTGCCCAGCTGCGCTGCTTCGTATCGGGCGAAGAAGATTACGCGCTTAGCGCGCTCGGTGTACCGCTCGAACATGTCCTCCACCCGATCATCGTGAACTCATTATACCACAGCGCGTAAGACCCTCAATGTGTGGTGGTTCCTCCACATGGAGGCTTGGCGCACCAAATGCGATAAGGAGAATAGCACGCGGCCCGCGCGCAGGTCAAAGCGACTCGCATTTAGCTTCGCCTCTCTCTGATTTGCCCCTCCTCCATGTACACCGTGCGATCGCAGGCGGACGCAATCTCTTCACTATGAGTCACTAACACCGACGTAAGGCCCCGTTCCTTGTGCAGGCGCACCAGCAGCCGCACGAGTTCGGCGCTGCTTTTGGTGTCCAGGTTTCCGGTCGGCTCGTCCGCCAAGACCAGCCGCGGCCGCGCCACCAGGGCCCGCGCCACGGCCACCCTTTGCTGCTCGCCGCCCGAGAGCTGACCCGGCCGATGCGTCGCGCGTCCCGCCAGCCCGAGCGCCGCCAACAGCTCGGCCGCCCGCTCTCGCGAGCTGGCGGTCGGTGCCCGCGCCACCAGGAGGGGCATCATCACGTTCTCCAGGGCCGAAAACTCAGGCAAGAGATGATGGAACTGGAAAACGAATCCGATCGTTCGATTGCGCAACATGCTGCGGGCTGGCTCGCTGAGCGCGAACGCGTCCTGGCCGTCTATGTGAACGGTGCCGCTCTCCGGCTCGTCCAGCGTCCCCAACAAGTGCAGCAACGTGCTCTTGCCGACGCCGGAGGCGCCCACGATGGCGACCATTTCACCCCGAGAAACCGCGAAGTTGACCCCCCTGACCACGGGGAGATACGTTTCACCGGAGCGAAAGCCTCGATAGAGGTCGCGCGCTTCCAGAAAGGCTTCACTCATACCGCAGGGCCTCCGTCAGGTTGAGCCGAGAGGCTCGGCGGGCCGGATAGATCGTGGCCGCGAAGCACACCAGTGGCGCTGCCAAGACGACGAGCAGCAGATCCGCGGGCAGAAGCTTGAACGGAACGAAGGCCACCTGGTAGACGTCCTCCGGAATGCTGATCACGCGATAGCGATCCAGCACCCAGCTGATGCTGACTCCCAGGACGGAGCCCACGAACGTGCCGACGACTCCCACGATCAGCCCCTGCAGAATAAAAATGGCCATGATGCTACGGGCGGTCGCACCCATCGAGCGAAGGATGGCAATGTCCCGCGTCTTCTCCATGACGATCATCATTTGACTGGCGACGATGTTGAGTGCCGCCACCCCCACGATGAAACTGATGAAGATCGTGGTCACCATCTTCTCCAGCCAAAGGGCAGAGAAGAGACTGCTGTTCATTTCCATCCAGTCCAACGTTCCGTAGCCGCTTCCCAACTCTCGGCGAGCCAAGTCACCGAGCTCCTTCACGGCGTAGATATCCGCCACGCGGGACTCCACGTAGATCGCTTCATCCCCCAATCCAAGCAGGCGCTGCGCCTCCTTCAGATCGACCAACGCCCACGAGTTGTCGAAGTCATAGAGCCCGACTCGGTAGATGCCGACCACCCGAAATCTTCGACTGCGCGGCAGCATGCCGAAAGGTGTGAGGTGTCCCTCCGGAGCGATGACGTTGACCGAATCACCGACCAGGCAACCGAGCGTCAACGCCAACTCCTCGCCCAGGACGATCCCCGGCGGAGCGGGGTCATCATTCGTATCCGCTCCGTCGGAAGTCCTCGCCAACGACTCGAGACTGCCCGCGACCATCTTTCCCGCGAACTCGGTCACGCCAGCTTCGCGGACCGGGTCGATACCCTTCAGCCTCACCAATCCCGATCCGGTGACGCTCGAGACCAGGGCCTGGCCGTAAAGAGCGGGCGCCGCGCCCTCGATGCCCGGTAGCGAGCTCAAGACGTCCACCACCCGCTGGTAGTCGACGATGCCGCGCCCCTGGGTGCTGTACACGCTCAGCTGAGACGCGGCGCCCAGAATCCGCGCCCGGAGCTCTCCTTGAAAGCCGGTCATGATCGCCAGGGCGATCAACAGGATCATGACGCCGACCACCACACCGAGAGTCGAGATGGCGGAGATGACCGAGATGAAGACCTGCTTCCGCTTGGCGAGTAGATAACGGAGGGAGATGAGCAGCTCGAACGGCATGGAGTCAGGTCGTTTTGGGCCGGCGGTGCGGAAACAGGATCACGTCGCGGATCGAGCGCGAGTCGGTAAAGAGCATGGTCACTCGGTCGACGCCGATCCCTTCTCCGCCGGTGGGAGGTAGCCCGTGCGCCAAGGCGGTGATGTAGTCATCGTCCATGACGTGTGCCTCCTCGTCGCCCCGCTCGCGCTCACGAAGTTGCATCTCGAAGCGCTCCTTTTGGTCATAGGGATCGTTGAGCTCGCTGAAACCGTTCGCGCACTCCATACCGGCTATGAAGAGCTCGAAGCGCTCCACTAATTGCGCATCCCCCGGCTTCTTCTTCGAGAGGGGCGAGACATCGAGGGGAAAGTCGTAGATAAAGGTTGGCTCGACGAGCCCCGGCTCCACGACCTCCTCGAACAGCGTGGCCAGCAGCTTTCCCCACGGAGCGGCCCGGTCGAAGCTCGTGCCAAGTTTCTCCAATATCGCAATCAAACGAGCGCGATCCCGGAGCTCCTCCTCCGTCGCTCGCAGACCGCGGCTCACCAGAGCAGAGCGGGTCGCGGCGAGCATGGTGATTCGTGGATACGGCGGAGTGAGTCGAATGGTCTCCCCCTGGTACGAGATCTCCTCGTTGCCTTTCACCTCGCGAGCGAGATAAGCGAAGAGCTCCTCGGTGAGATCCATCATCGACTGCGCGTCGCTATACGCTTCGTAGAACTCCAGTATCGTGAACTCGGGGTTGTGCTTGATCGAGATCCCTTCGTTGCGAAAGCTGCGGTTGATCTCGTAGACCTTCTCGAAGCCCCCCACCACCAGACGCTTCAGATAGAGCTCGGGCGCGATGCGGAGATAGAGATCGATGCCCAACGCGTTGTGGAATGTCTTGAATGGCCGGGCGACGGCACCGCCGGCAATGGGCTGCAGCATCGGCGTCTCGACCTCCAGGTATCCCCGGCCATCGAAGAACGAACGCAGCGCGCGAATCAGATACCCACGGGTGACGAAGACTTCCCGTACCTCGGCGTTGGCAATCAGGTCCAAGTAGCGCTGGCGGTACCGTGTCTCGATATCCGTGAGGCCGTGCCACTTCTCCGGAAGAGGCAGGAGGGATTTCGAAAGGAGAGTCAACTTTTCGACCTTGACCGTCAGCTCGCCGGTACGGGTTCGAAACACCAGACCGGTAACACCGATGAAATCGCCGAGATCGAGCTGCTGCCAAATCTCGAACCCAGGCGATTCGACGGTGTCCTGCCGCATATAGATCTGAAGACGAGAAGCGCCGTCGGACAGGTGTGCGAAGGCGGTCTTACCGTGCCCCCGGAGCGCGACCAAGCGTCCGGCGACTCGCACCCGGGGGGAAGCCTCTTCCAGCTGCTCACCGCTGCGGGACGAGAACTCGGCGAGTGTCTGCGTAATGGTGTGCGTGCGGTCGAAACGACTGGGATAGACATCGATGCCGAGCTTGCGCAGTGCTTCGAGCTTCTCGCGCCGCTCCGGCGGAATGGGGATCTCGGCCACGGAGTCTAGCGCGCCTCCGGCGCTTCGATGCTCAACCGAACCGCGTCCAAGACGCCATTGATGAACTGGACGGCCTCGGGTCCCGAGAATCGCTTGGTCACTTCGAGCGCCTCGTTGATCACCACGCGCTTGGGAACATCCTCCTCATAGAGGAACTCGTAGATCGCCAGGCGTAGAATGTTGCGGTCCACGGCGGCCATGCGAGGCAGTTTCCAATGTTCGGCGTGTTTCGAGATCAGCGAGTCGATTTCTTCGAGATGGCGGATGGTGCCTTTCAACAATCGCTGCGACAGCTCCCGCGCCTCGGTTGGAGCGTCACCGAGTCGAGCGAAGGATTCGATGACGTCGGCAACGGGCTCCTCACTGAGCTCCCACTGATAGAGCATTTGGACGGCTAACTCGCGCCCCTTTCGTCGCGAACCCACGATGTGTCTACCCTCGACTACGCATGCCGAGAAGCGCTACCGATGCCCTTCCAGCATGCGAAGCAGATTGGCCATTTCGACCGCCGTGACCGCGGCGTCATAGCCTCTGTTGTTTCCTCGGGGGACCGCACGCGCAACCGCCAGCTCACTGCTCTCGGTGGTAAGGACACCGAACGTCAGCGGAACTCCCGACTCCAGCGTGGTCTTGGCAATGGATTCGGCGACCGCCCGCGCCAGGTAGTCCCAGTGGGGCGTCTCTCCCCGAATGATCGCGCCCAGACACACGACGCCATCGAACCGGCCCGACTCGGCGAGCTTCTTTGCCGTGAGGGGGATCTCGAACGACCCGGGAACGCGTACGATCTCCAGATCCTGCTCCACGACGCCGCACTTGTGCATCGCCTCGAGAGCGCCTTCGAGCAGCTTGTCGGTCACGACGCTGTTGAAGCGGCTCACGACCAGCGCGAACCGTAGGCCCTTCCCGTTAGGTTTGCCCTCGACGATTCGCGTCAAGCCCGCCTACTTTCCACCGAATCGCGGGGAGCGTTTCCCGAGAAAGGCGTTCATCCCTTCCTTCATGTCCTCGGTGGCACAAAGCAATCCGAACAAGGAAGTCTCGAGCGCCAATCCCGCCTCGAGATTACTGTCGAGCCCGCGATCCACCGCGAACATCGCGTAGCGAGTGGCCAGGGGGCCGTTGGCGACTATTGCTCGAATCAGAGACTCCGCAGTCGGAAGGAGTGCGCCTGGTGGGGCTACCCGGTTCACCAACCCGATACGATAGGCCTCCGCCGCGTCGATCATCCCTCCCGTCAAGATCAGCTCGAGGGCGCGACCCTTGCCGACCAGACGAGCCAGGCGCTGTGTCCCACCGTAGCCGGGAATCACGCCGAGCTTGACCTCCGGAAGACCCATTCTCGCCCCTTCGGCGGCGATGCGAATGTGGCAGGCAAGCGCCAGCTCCATGCCACCGCCGAGCGCGAACCCGTTGATGGCTGCGATCACCGGCTTCCCGCACAGCTCGATGCGGCGCATCACGCGTTGTCCCCGCTCGGATGATTCCCGACCGCTCGCCGCCGTCTCCCGAGCCAACTCCTTGATGTCCGCTCCCGCGACGAAGGCTTTGTCCCCCGCCCCGGTCACGATCACGCCCCGAACCGTCCCGTCCGACTCCAGCCCCCCGAAGACCGCGTCGAGCTCCCTCATGGTGTCGGCGTTCAGAGCATTGAGCTCCCTCGGCCGATTGACGGTGAGCGTCAGAATGCCATCCCGGCTCTCCGTGAGAAGATTGGTAGACTTCATATCACTGAGTCACCGAGCTCGGCTCGCACGTCGCGTGGTTTACCATCGCGGTCGTGCGGCTTCCGAGTCCTGCCACGCGGCAAACCACCCATAGATGGATAGAAGCGCCACCACTCCCACGATGCCGAGAAAATCGGCCGCGAGGTCTTCCAGGCTCGCCGTTCGACGCGGAACGAACGCCTGGTGCCATTCATCGCTGAGCGCGTACGCCATCGCTAGAACCAGGGCGTAGAGCGTTGGTCGCCCGCCAACGGGGAGAGCCAACCCCCGGGCGAACGCCCGCACCGACAACACCCCCATGATGAAGTAACCGACGAAGTGCAAGGCATAGTCGGGAGCGTAATCGAGGAGCGTCGGCCGGGAGGACGATGAGAGATAGAAAATCAACCACATGTAGGCGACGAGAGGACCCCACCAACGCAGGAACAACACGATCAAGAGACGCCCACAATCACAATCAAGATGGAAAGGGATACATCAACCAACCGAGAACGAACGCGGATGCCACGAAACAAAAGAAGACGAAGATCCCAAATCGTACCTGGGCGCTCCGACCCTCACGCATCAGCATGGCAAACGCCGTCGATGCAAGACCGGCAAACACCGTGAGAACCAAGAAATGGCTGGTCATTTCTTTCTACCGGTCGCGATGTCGTAAGCGTCGAGTACGATGAGCATGTTCAGCAGGCCGGCGACGATGCAGAACGTGTACCCGTATTCGTACGTCACCGATCGAACGTCGCCAGCTAAGGGGCTCACCCACCGGACCACGAAGAAAAGTAACCCCACTCCCATCTCGGCGAGCCCGGCGAGAAAAGTCAGCGGCTGAGCCCTCTCCAACCGAAAGAGCTCTCCGTCCATGAGGATGCCCAAGGTAAACATGATCGTCACGACCAGCATGAACAGCACACCGCGCCATCGGCGACGCAGCATCATGTGTCCCATGCCCGGCAAGAGCCAAGCGGCGACGCAGGTTGCGACGACCGGCACACTCGATGCGGTTTCCTGCTGCTGCATTCGATCAGTATCGTATGGAATTCGCGAAATGCCGTCAAACGTTCGTCGACGGGACGGCGTTGCGAAAACACCCTCGGCAGACCGACTCGTAAGGCTCGTCAGGTACCAAAGAGTCGGTCGCCGAAGTCCCCTAGTCCGGGCAGGATGTACTTGCGCTCGTCGAGCTGACGGTCGATGGACGCGGCGTAGATCGTTACATCGGGGCAATGCTTCTCGAGAAGTGCGACCCCCTCGGGAGCCGCGACGATGCAAAGCAATCGAATCCTCCGGGCACCTTGCTCCTTGAGGGCCTCGATCGCGGCGAGCGCCGAGCCGCCGGTCGCCAGCATGGGGTCGAGAAGGAAGACGTGGCGATCGGGGAGGTCGGGCAGCTTGACGTAGTAGCGGCGCGCCACCGCGGTTTCCTCGTCACGCTCGAGCCCCACGTATCCCACCGAGGCTCCGGGAAAAAGCTCCAATAATGCGTCGAGCATGCCCATGCCCGCGCGCAGCACGGGAACCAGGACGATCTCGGCATTCAAACGACCCCCGGTGGTACGCTCGAGAGGCGTCTCGATCTCTACCTTCCGCATCGGAAGATCGCGCGACGCTTCGAAGACCAGCAGCGAGCTAAGCTTACGGGTGAGACGACGGAAGTCTTCGCGAGGCGTCGCGGCGTCTCGAAGAGTGGAGAGCACATCTTCCATTAACGGGTGCTCCACTCGAATGATGGCCATCTTCTGACGCCGATGGTAGAATCCAACACGTGATTCTGTCAAACCGACTGTCTTGACAGGGTTAGCGGGGCACGGCATGATCCCCCCCGTGCTCCCGGCTTCTCCTTTTTCGATCGCCAACCCGCGTTTCTCGCCGTGAGAGCCGTCGACATCATTCGTCGGAAACGACAGGGCGCCGAGCTCGATCGAAAAGAGCTCGCCTTCCTGGTGACGGGAATGCTCGATGGAACCATCCCCGACTACCAAATCACCGCGTTTCTGATGGCCGTGGCCCTGCTCGGCATGACCGAGCAAGAGACCATGGGGCTAACCGAAGAGATGCTCCACAGCGGCTCGGTGCTCGATCTCTCCGACGTTCCGGGCCAAAAGGTCGACAAGCATAGCACGGGAGGTGTGGGCGACAAGACCTCTCTCGTGATCGCGCCTCTCGCCGCGGCAGCGGGCGTCGTCGTCCCGATGATCTCCGGCCGGGGCCTCGGCCACTCCGGAGGGACGCTGGACAAGCTCGAGTCGATACCCGGCTTCTCCGTTCGGCTCGGCTTGACCGAGTTTCGAGAGGTCTTGGCCAAGGCGGGCTGCGCGCTCATCGGTCAAACCGACGAGATCGCGCCCGCGGACCGCAAGCTCTACGCGCTGCGGGACGTGACTGGAACGGTCGAGAGCATCCCACTGATCGTGGCCAGCATTCTTTCCAAGAAACTGGCGGAGGGGATCCACGGACTCGTCCTGGACGTCAAGGTCGGAAGCGGGGCCTTCATGAAGGACCTCAGCTCCGCGACCGAGCTTGGGACCCTGCTCGCCTCCATCGCCCACCGCATGGGAACGCGCTCGGTGGCCATCGTCAGTGACATGCAACAACCGTTGGGCACTCACGTTGGCAACGCGCTCGAGGTGAAAGAATCCGTCGAAGTCCTGCGCGGCGGAGGTCCCGAAGATTTGCGCGAGCTCTGCTTGCTTCTGACCGCACACATGCTAGTCTTCGGGCGGGTTGCCGGCAGCGTTGAGGAAGGCAAGGGGAAAGCGGGCTCCATGATTCTATCGGGTGCCGGGCTGGACAAGTTCTCCGAAGTCATACGCCTTCAGGGGGGGGATCCGCGTGTCGTCGAGGATCCTGAAAGACTGCCGCGCGCCGCTCATCTCAAAGATGTCCCGAGCCCTCGGACCGGGTACGTGGGTCGGATCGACACCGAGGCCATCGGTGTGGCGGCGATGTTGTTGGGCGCGGGCCGAGAGACCGTGGACGCGCAGATCGATCCAGCGGTGGGGCTCGTCGTCAAGCGGAAGATTGGCGATCGGGTATCGGCTGGAGATCCTCTGTTGACGCTTCACTACAATGACTCTTCGCGGCTCGAGGAGGCGCAGCGACTCGTCACCGGCGCCTATGCCATTGAGGACGAGACGCCGGCGAAGGTTCCCCTCGTTCACAAGGTCTTGAGCCCCTGACACCATGGGAAACCTCGCGGACGAAGTCAAGGAAGCGGCTTCTTTTCTCGCCAGCCGTTCCCGTGTGCGGCCGACGATAGGACTGGTTCTCGGATCGGGGCTGGGAGCGTTCGCTCGAGAGCTGCAAGCAGCGGAGACGATTCCCTATACCGAGATCCCCCACTTCCCACGTTCTACCGTCGAGGGGCATGCCGGTCATCTCATGATCGGCGGCTATCAAAGTGTGCCACTCGCGATCATGGTCGGGCGGGTACATGCCTACGAAGGGTACACCGCGCAGCAGGTCGCATTCCCCGCCCGCGTTCTGGGCGCCTTTGGAATCAAGACACTCGTCATTACGAACGCGGCCGGCGCGGTCAATACCGCGTTCCGACCCGGCGAGCTGATGGTCATTAGCGATCACCTGAACCTCACCGGTCTCAACCCGCTCCAGGGACCGGAGGACAAGCGACTAGGAGCACGCTTCATCGATATGACCGAGGGCTACCACCCCAAGTTGCGCACGCTCTGTGAGGCGGCGGGACGAACGATCGGCCTGCAACTGAGAAAGGGCGTCTACGCCGGGCTACTGGGTCCGAGTTACGAGACGCCCGCGGAGATCCGCATGCTGAGAACTATGGGAGCCGATGCCGTGGGCATGTCCACGGTCCTCGAAGTGATCGCCGCGAACCAGATGGGAGCCAAGGTCCTGGGCATCTCCTGTCTCACGAACATGGCGGCCGGGGTTCTTCCGAGCAAGCTCGATCACCGCGAAGTGATGGAGACCGGTGAGAAAGTGCGCGGGATCTTCACCGAGCTCTTGGATCAGGTGATTCCCCAGCTCGCCAAACTCGACTAGCCGCGATGGCGACGAAGGAGCAAACGAAATCGCTCGTGAGCGCGGCGCGAAAGGCTCGCGCCCGCGCGCTCGCCCGCTACTCCGGTTTCAAGGTCGGCGCGGCGTTACAGGCGAGCGGAAGGAAGATCTACTCCGGCTGCAATATCGAGAACGCCTCTTATGGTTTGAGTGTCTGCGCCGAGCGCGTGGCCCTGTGGAAGGCTCTCTCGGAGGGGGTGGGGAAGTTCAGCGCCCTCGCGGTCGTCACCGGCGCCGAAAAAGTAACGCCGCCCTGTGGAGCCTGCCGCCAACTCTTGTGGGAGTACTGCGGGGATATCATCGTTCACCTGGCTAACCTGCGAGGCAAGACAAAAACGTACCGGCTCAAAGAGCTTCTGCCGCACGCCTTCGACCGCAAGAATCTCTAGAGTGCATCAGTGCCGTGGGGCCCCACCCCCACGGCCTGCGCTTTCCTCGGCGCATTCGCGCCGGGCTCCCTACGGTCGCGCAGGCTGACTCGTTTTTCATCAGCCTGCTAGTGCGGACTGGCGGGGTGCGGAGGCGATAAAATTGCGCGAGCGAGCACTCATTCAGTCAACAGCCGCTATGTACGGCAGGTTACGATACTTCTGGTCGACGTCGAGACCATAGCCCACGACGAAACGGTCCTCGATCTCGAAGCCCACGTAGTCGACCGGCACGTCGACCGTTCTCCGCGATGGCTTGGAGAGCAGCGCGATCACCTTCAGCGAGCTCGGGTGTCGGGCCTTCAGCATGTTGTAGAGGTAGCGGAGCGTGAGCCCGGTGTCCGCGATGTCCTCGACGATGAGCACGTCGGCTCCTTCCAGGCTGGTGTCCAAGTCTTTGGTGAGCTGCACCGCACCGCTGGTGCTCGTTCCCTTGTTGTAGCTCGACACCGCTAGGAAGTCGAGGGTGACAGGGATCTCGATGGCCCGCGCGAGGTCGGCGAGGAACGTGTAGGCGCCCTTCAACACGCAAACCAGGTGAATCGTCTTGCCCTGGTAGTCGCGGCTGATCTCTTTGCCGAGCTCTTGGACACGCGCGGCAATCTTTTCTTCGGGAATGATGACTTCGAGCCCCACCGTTCGGCTAGCCCTGGTTTCGAACCGAGAGTTCGAACTCGACGGTGATGATGCCCTTCGCTTCCACGGGTTTGCCTGCTTTGAGAGCTGGTTTGAACCGCCAGCGCTGGGCCGCCTCGATCGCGACCTCGACGCATCCGTAAGGTAGCGATTTCAGTACCTGTAGGACTTCTGTCGTGCCGTCCTCACGAACCAGGATCTCGAGGATGACACCGCCTCTGACGAGCTTCTCTCGCGCTTCAGCCGGATACGACGGCTTGGGTGAGAAGATAGGGATCGGCTCGATGTCATAGCCTCCCGGGCGGTACTTTCCCCCACCGTAGCCTCCGCCCTCGCCCTCTCCCACACCCCAGCCCGTTCCAGGCCCTTGGCCGGTTCCTTCCCCGCCGCCGATGCCGCCTCCGGTGCCGGAGCTCGCCTCGAGGTCGACGCCGCCGTAGTCGGTCAAGTCGTCAAGATTCAGCCCGGGAAAATCTCGGGCGTCCGGCGACAGCGGCTGATCGAAGAACGCGGAGGTCTCGGCCGGCAGGTCAGGCGCCTTCAGCGTATCGGCGCGCAGCGGCTGCGGCTGCCGTGGTGCGATGGGGGCGCGGCGTGGTTGGGAGGCCTTTTCTTCCGCGGGGGCCGGTTGGGCCTGCTCGGGGATGAATGCCGTCGGCTTACGACCTTCCGAGCCTCCGCCTCCACCCCCCCCGCCCGGACCTTCCCCGCCCGGCTCGTAGAAGCGGACCCGCACCACCGATTGAGCCGGCTCCCGGGTCAGGAGATCCCATATGAACGGTATGGAGAGAAACAAGACGAATACGGCGTGAACGAGAAAGGACAGGGCGAACGAGCGCCGGTTCCGCTTCCACTCCCAGCTCGGCGCCTGGTAGTCGAGGTGGAGGAAGTCCTCGGCTCGCCGCGGGGAGAGCTCCTCAGGCATGACTAAGCCAATGTTACCACGTTCCTGCGCAACGCCCGGACCCGCAGGCCGGCGCCAGGACGCCCTATCTACTTATACCGGGCCAACTTCTTCCAGCACCGTGAGGCGCGTCCCGCTCCCGATGGGCCCGAGCTCGAGAGTCTCCCCAGAGGGCCACCTGATCTCGACCCGGTCGGCGGCGGCGGACTCCCCCAACCCGAACGTGAGCTCGAAGCTCCCCTGGGAGAGATAGCTCGCGCCGGTCTTGATCTCCTTGAACAGGCGGCGATCGCCGAGATGCACCGTGACCCGCGCACCCACGGCGTCGCGGTTCGAGATTCTTCCCACGAGACGCAGAGAAAGCCAGCCGTTGCGGTTGCCAACCTCGTTGCGCAGAAGCAGAAGCGAGTCGCCGCAACGCGTGACCAGGACGTCCTCGTCACCGTCGCGATCGTAGTCGGCGGTCGCCGCACCCCGCGCCACGTTCTCCCGAGTGAAGACCTGCCCTAACTCTTGCCCGATCTCTTTGAAAACGCCGTTGCCTTGGTTCCGAAACAAGAAATTCCGCTCGCGATAAGTGGAAACGCTGTTAAAAAGATGAATGTTGTCGATGATGTGGCCGTTGGCCACGAAGAGATCGAGCCAGGAATCGTTGTCGTAGTCGAAGAAGAACGTCCCGAAACCCACGAAATTGAGAGAAGGCTCCGCGACGCCCGCACGGAAAGAGCGATCGGTAAAGAC
>JBOGJF010000395.1:0-4142 GCA_050747785.1 Vicinamibacteria bacterium | reverse complement strand
ACCCTGGGTCTCGCAGGAGGGCTGGCACTTTGGATCTCGAGCGGGGTTGCGCTGGCCGGGTTCGGGATGACCATCGCCGCTCTCGAGGCTCGCCGTGGGAGTCTCTCCCTTCGCACCTACTCCGGCGGCTATCAGCGCACTCCTTTTCTCGCCACCAGCTTCCTTTTTTTCGGGCTCGCGGCGGTGGGATTTCCCGGCACGCTCAGCTTCGCCGGGGAAGAGGCCCTGGTGGACGGGGTCGTAGACGATTTTCCGCAGATGGCCATTGCGGTTATGATGACCTCGGCCCTCAACGGCCTTCTTGTTCTGCACGCTTACTTTCGCCTTTTCGGCGGAGCCCGCGTCCACATCCATGCTCTTCAGCAGACACGACCCCAGGAGCGGGCCGGCTTCTTGCTGGTGATGGGTGTGCTGCTCGCGCTGGGACTGGCTCCCAGGTCCTTCTTGATGTCGCGGCATAGGGCCGCGGAAGCGATCTTCCGCGGGCGCCATCGGGACGTTACTTATTCCGCACCCGGAGTTGCGTTTGACGAGTGGGCTCTTACCGAGGCTCTCCCTCCAGACGCTACGATCGGCCGTAGCCGCCCCTGAGAATTTCATGCTGGAGACTTCATGATCGACGCACAACGCGAGCGTTACGTGAGTCTCGCGACCTTTCGAAAGGATGGCCGCGAAGTGAGAACGCGGATCGCACATGCGTTTGGCTATCTTCTTCTCGCGGTTGTCAGGCACCTACGAAGAGCGCGTGATTATCGAGCTCCGCTTCTAACAGCGCAAGGTCGTGCGTGCGGAGCCCGTGTTGACAGCTGGCCAGCCCCCCGATACATTTAGCCAACTCCGCCGGAGGTACACCTACGCCTAACCCACCGTCAGGAGAAGGAGCAAACGCCATGAGCTTCCTAATTTCCAAGCTTCGCTTGGTCGTCTTGTTTTCGGTTTTTTGGCTTCTCGCAGCCTCGAGCCACGCCGAGCTCACGCGTGTCGAGATCGCGACGCGCGTCGACGTCCTCAATGGAAGGACCTTCGGCGACGTCGGGCCCTACGAGAAGCTCCGCGGGACCGCCTATTTCGCCGTGGATCCGGCCAACGAGCGCAACCGGATCATTGCCGACATCGACTTGGCCCCGCGGAACGGCGAGGGGAAGGTTGAGTTCTCGGCCGATCTCTTCATTCTCAAGCCCAGAGACCCTTCACGCGGCAACCGGGTGGTTTTCTTCGATATCATCAACCGCGGGCGGCTCCGTTTGCTCAGTCAGTTCGGTCTGGGTGAAGTCTCGAACGACCCCGAGACGGAAGCACACTTTGGCGACTTCACTCTTCTTGACCAGGGCTACACGTTGGTCGCCGTCGGTTGGCAGTTCGACGTGCCAGACGGCGATGGTCTGGTCGGGCTCAATGCTCCCATCGCCACCGAGAACGGTCGGACGCTTACCGGTTGGATGAGGCACTGGTTCATCCCGAACGAGGCGGCCGATTCTTTCGAGTACGTCACCGGCTACAACACCGCCGCGTATCCTCCCATCGATGTCGATGCTTCCCACTACCGTCTGACCGAGCGGGAGGGCGCCATCTCAGCGCGTCGCCTGATCCCGCGCGAGGAGTGGCAGTTCGGCAAGATGGTGGAAGGCCAGCTCGTTCCCGATGTGAACTTCCTCACGCTCAAGGGCGGCTTCAAGGCCGGCCAGACCTACGAGGTCATGTACGAGGCGCAGAATCCACCCGTTCAGGGGCTCGGCATGGCGGCGATCCGGGACATGGCGTCGGCCATGAAGTACAACCCGGAGAGCATCGCTCCGGGTCGCTACGCTTACATGTACGGCTCTTCGCAGACCGGGCGCCTGATCCGACAGATCATCCACGAGGGCTTCACGATCGACGAGCAGGGCCGAAAGGCGTTCGACGCCGCATTCGTCAACACCGGCGGCACTGGTGAAGGTAGTTTCAACGAGCGGTTCGCGCGGCCGAATCACCTGGGACAGTTCACGGGGACGAAGTTTCCGATTCAATATCAGACCACTACCGATCCGGTGACGGGAAAACAAGAGGGGTTGGGCTCGCGCATTCCCGCTGGCCTCGAGCCCAAGATCTTCTTCTTCGACACGGCTTCCGAGTACTGGGACCGAGGTCGCGTCGCGGCGATGCGCCACACTTCCTTCGATGGAACCCAGGACCTGCCCGACGCGCCCAACGTGAGAGTCTACCTGGCGGCAGGCACGCGACACGGCGCCGGCGCGGTGCCGCCAAGCGATAACGGAGGGCAGTTCCTGCCGAACACCGTGGACTACAAGTGGGCACATCGTGGCCTGCTCACCGCGCTCGATGCCTGGACACGGGAAGGTATCGAGCCGCCGGCGAGCCGACATCCGACCCACGCGGACGGAACGCTCGTGTGGCAGCGTGACATCCAATTTCCGGCGGTCCCCGGGGTTCAGTGGCCCACCTCGGTTCCAGGCGGTTTTCGCATGGATCTACCCGGTCCCTTTTCTGCCTTGCCCTTCCTCGTGTCGGCCGTGGACGAGGATGGAAACGAGATCGGCGGGATCCGTTTACCCGAGCAGGCCGTGCCTCTCGCGACGTTCACGGGCTGGCAGTTCCGGAGCGAGCGCATCGGCGCCCCAAGGACGCTCATTCACTTAGGAGGCTCCTACATCCCGTTCGCGAAAACGGCTGCCGAGAGAGAAAGAAACAAGGATCCGCGGCTCTCCATCGAGGAGCGCTACTCGGGGCGCGACGACTATCTGGCCAAAGTGGAAGAGGTGGCCAAGCGTCTCGCCCAGGAGCACTACATTCTTCAGGAGGACATCGAGCTCATCGTCGAGCAAGCAGGTAAGCACTGGGACTGGAGGATGACGGAAGGGCAGCCGACCGAGTCCGACTGAGACACCGAAGCGAGACCCCACGCATCGGCGCGCCGTGGGGTCTCTCCACCCGGACGCTTCGCGCGGGGCGCTGCCGCCTTCGCGGTAGGCGTCTTCTGACTTGTGTCATCGCTGGCATTCCACCGGGTAACGACCGTTCCCGACGCCCCGACGCTCGGCTCTAGAAAGGGGAAACATTCATGTTCAAAGAGTTCAAAGAGTTTGCGATGCGGGGGAACGTGCTCGACATGGCAGTAGGCATCATCCTGGGCGCCGCGTTCGGAAAGGTCATCACCTCGCTCGTCAACGACTTGCTGATGCCACCCATCGGCATGCTTCTCGGGCGCGTCGATTTCGGAAGCTTGTTCCTCAACCTGTCGGGAACCGATTATCCCACGCTCGCCGCGGCCCAGGAAGCAGGCGCCCCGACCATCAACTATGGAATCTTCCTTAACACCGTGCTCGACTTTCTGATCGTGGCCTTTGCCATCTTCCTGCTCATCCGACAGGTGAACCGCCTCAAGCGCAAGGAAGACGCGAAGGCCCCCGAGCCAGTGACCAAGGAGTGCGCTTTCTGCTTCTCCTCGATTCCCATTAAGGCGACCCGCTGCCCGAACTGCACCAGCGAATTGAAAGCAGCCTAGGAGGGTTCTCAGCGCACCGGACAGTCGGGTGCGCCGGCCATCCTGAAGCAGGTCGTCTGAGGCGGGGCGGCGCGGCCCCAGGAATCTGTGACACGGCACGTCAGGATCCCCGTCATGGGCGGTTCCGGCGCGTCGTACGTGCGGCTAACGCTCACTCCCACGGAGCAGAATTGGCAGTTTGCTCGCGCCGCGACTCCCGGGCCAAAAGATTCGACCTCCGACCAGCAGTGCCGAGGAGTGGGGCATTGACCGGTGCTATCTTGAAGCTCGAGCGTGACGGTAACCGGATCGCCATCAAGGTCCTCGACCATGCAGGAGAAGCTCACCGGGTCGAGCGGCAGCGGTGGATCTCCCCCGGTGGGAAGAGGTGTGCTCCAGCCGAAGTGGACGATAGCGGGCGTGGTGGGTGAAACGTCCGGCTCCGTGGGGGACGAGTCCTCACAGGCAAGGGCGAGCGTGAGAGCGCATAGTAGAACAAGGACGAAGGTGTCCCGTCGTCCTTTGTTGGTCATGGGGCACCTCCGTTCATGCGTTGACACGGGTCCAAAGGCCGGGTACATTAGAGCATTCAATCGAGTCTACACCCCCAAAGGCCCAATGAAAAACTCCCAATAGCTCAGAAAAGGAGCAAGGTCATGGG
>JBOGJF010000394.1:0-7611 GCA_050747785.1 Vicinamibacteria bacterium | reverse complement strand
GCGCTCACCGCGGGCTGCCTGGTGCTCCTCATTCTTTGGGCGCGGTTGAGGAGCCTTCGCCGTCACCCGGTCCATTTCGTGTTGGTCGGAGGTTGTCTTCTCGCTCTCGGGACACGACTCGGGGGCTTCGAGGCCGTTGCCCACCGGTCCTCCGCGGAATGGATTGGCTTTCAGAGCCAGCGGAGTGAGCTCATCGCAAGGAATGTCTCCGAGCGATTCGCCGATCTGTGCCAGCGCGCCCAGCTAGCCGCGCGGAGACTCGCCGCTGAGCCGAGCCTGCGCGCCGCCATCGCCCAACCCGACAACGCGGAAGCCCTTTCCGGCGCCTTCGAGCTACTTGAAGGAGCGCTCGTTCCCTCAGCGCTCTCGGAAAGCGTTCCCGGCGTCGCGCTTTACGACGAGTGGTCTGCGCCCATCGCCTGGAGTGGCAACACGGTCGACCTCAGGTCCCAATTCAACACCTTGCCGCGATCAACGGGAAGCTCCACAATCGTCTTCGAGCAAGGTGTCTTCACACATCTCATCGTTCTCGAGCCCGTGGACGACGGGAAAGGCACGCTGGTGGTGGAGATACCGCTCTCGGCTCGCCGGGGAATCGACAACCGCTATCTCCGCGATTTCGAGGTCGCGGCAGCTTGGTCTGGCAACGGGGTCACGACGGACTATGTCGACTCGCGCGAGCCGGCGCCGGAGTTAGCCACTCTCTTCGAACGAAACGAAGACCGCTACTGGGGCGGCACGGAAGATGCCCCGGTGCTCTACTTTCCGCTTCGTGCACCCGCGGGTGAGCTCCTTGCCGTGGTTCAGCTCAACGTGGAGGATCCCGCCGCCGCCCTGCTCGAAACGAAGCGTACCGCACAAGAGCTGGCCGGCCTATTCCTGTCCTTGGCGGCGTTTTTCGCGGTCGTCTGGTTGGGAATGGAGCTACGTCAGACGCAGAGCCTCACCGGACCCTTACTCTTCCTGGCCGCGCTCTGGGGCTTTCGTATCGTTGTCTCGCTGGCGGACGCGCCCCTCGGGCTCTTCATCGGTTTGGACAACCCGGCCAACTATGCATCCGGCGCGCTCTTCGATCTGTTGCGATCGCCGGCGGATCTCTTCCTAACCGCCCTCATGTTTGCGGTGACCGCTGCGACCCTGACCTGGTTCATCCTGTCTAAAAAAACGCTGAAGACCCGCCCCGACACTTCGAAGAATAACGGGGCGGGATGGCTCGGGGTCTTCTCGTTGCAGGTGGGGGCGCGGGTCGCGGCTTCGGCGGTCATCTTGCTCGCGGTATGGTTCGTCCGCGACAGCTGGTCCAATTCCAATCTCGCCCTGGCCACGCCTGGGCTCGTTCCTGTCGATGCTCCGCGTCTCGCGGTACAAATGGCGCTCGTCGCAATCTGGGTGGCAACGGGCCTGGTCACCGTGTCCCTGGTCGCAGTCACGGAATCGGTCTCCGGACCTGGACCGCGATCGGTCTTCCGGCTGGCTCGTTACTGGGCGCTCGACGTCCTGGTCCTCGCCTTCGCGTACTCATTGTCGGGTGGAGGCGCACTCGCCACGTTTCTCCTTCTTTGTCTGCCGGTCTTGATCGCCTTCGATGCGCTTGCCTTCGCGCGCGATTCCCTCTTCGCGAATCTCCGGCAGGGAGCGGTCTATACGCGCTTCGCCGCCTTCTTCCTGATGCTGGTCGTCCCGCTGCTCTCCTATTTTCCCGCACTAGCCTATTTCGAGACGTGGGTCACCCGGGCGTTCGTCGAAGAGACGGTGGCCCCCGCGGTCATCCATCAGGACGACTCCCAGCTCTATGTGTTGCAGGCGACTCTGCGAGCCATCGATCGCATGGAGGCTGCCGGTCATTTCGCGCAAGCCGACCACGACCAGCTCGCGTATCAGATCTGGTCCGGGTCTGATCTCTCGGACTTCGCGCTCAGCTCGGCCGTCGACATCTATGCCGAAGACACGCTGGTCTCCCGTTTCGCGCTGAACTTCCCCGATAGTGAGCTCGAATGGCACGAGCCGGGAGGCCCGCCGCCGGAACAATGGGTCATCTACGAAGAAACCTATCCCGGAGAGCCCAACCGGCCTCGCGTTTTCCACGCCCGTCGTGCCCTGTCCATGGAAGGAGACGTGCTGTGGGATCTGCAAATTCGGCTGGTGGCGGGCTGGGGCAATCTCCCGTTCATTGCGACCCGCAGCCCCTACGCCGATCTCTTCCGCTCGGCGGCAGCGGACGCTCCGTTGCCCGCCGCCCATCCGGACCTCGCGCTCTATGTCTTCGACCGGCAGGGGGATCGGATCTTTAGCTCGGGTGAGCAAACGCTCGCCATCGGTAGCAGTGTCTTCGAGGCCGTGAGCCCGACGCCTGCCTCTCCCCGTTGGGTCGAAGACGAAGAAGACGGTAGCCGATTCGACGTGCTGATTTTCTCCGACGAAGCCTATGTCTATGGCCTCGCTTTCCCCGGCAAGTCTGCGATTGCGTACGGGGCCGACCTCGCCGGTTGGGTGATCCTCGTTGCCCTGATGGACCTCGCGCTCTTGGTCATGGCGTCGACGCTCGGTTGGCTCGGCGGGCGTGTGACGTTTCGCGTCCGGGACGTCTGGACCGATGTGGGGACGAGTTTTTACGGCAAGCTCTTCGTGGCGTTCGTGCTGCTGGCGCTCATCCCCATCGCGTCGCTCGCCTTCGTGGTAAGAGGCATCATGGTCCAACAGCTTCAGCACGACGTCGAGCAAGAAGGCGTCGGGAGAGCCCAGGTCGTGGGTCGCTTCGTAAGGGACTATCTTCTGCTCGACCGAATCGATGCCAGCGAAAGGGGCGTCGCCGCGGTGAACGATCCCTTGCTCGAATGGGTAAGCAGCTTGGTGAGCGCGGATGTGGATCTCTTCAGTCGCGGCGAGCTCGTGGCTACCAGCGAGCGGGAGCTCTTCGACAGCGGGCTTCTCCCCGCGCGGGTACCCCCGACCGCCTATCGGGAAGTCGTTCTCAATCGCGCCGACCATTCGATCCACCGCGAATCGGTAGGTGCCTTCCAGTATTTCGTAGTGTCGGTCCCGATTGCGCTCGAGCGTTGGCGCGAGCCCGGTGTCCTGTCTCTGCCCCTGGCGAGCCGGCAGCGGGAGATTGACGAGCAAATCCAGGCGCTCAACCAGACGGTTCTTCTTGCCGCTCTGTGTTTCTTTCTGATTGCCGCGGCACTTGCCTACTCGTTGGCACGGCGCATCGCGCAGCCGATCAACACGCTCACGGCTACGACCCGCAGCGTGGCCCAAGGCAACTTCGACGTGAGCCTGCAAACCTCGTCGCGTGACGAGATCGGCGCGCTCTTCGAAAGCTTCAATCAAATGACGGCCGACCTCAAACGGCAGCGTGAGCACTTGGAGAGAACGAAGAAGCTCGAGGCGTGGGCGGAAATGGCGCGACAGGTGGCGCACGAGGTGAAAAATCCCTTGACACCCATTCAACTATCCACTGAGCACTTGCTCCGGGTCTATGATGATCCCACCGTCGATTTCCGTGAGGTGCTGAAGGGGTGTTCCGAGACGATCTTTCAGCAAGTAAAGACGCTCCGGGAAATATCCCGGGAGTTCTCGTCCTTCGCGTCACCCTTTCCGCTCGAGCCCGAGTCCACCGATGTGGGGAGCCTGATACGAGCGACGCTCGCACCCTATCGTCATGCGCCGCCGCCCGGCGTCACGATCGACCTCGACATCGCGGATGAGCTCCCGAGGATCAGTCTGGACCGCCGCCTCATCCAACGAACGCTCATCAACTTGGTGGAGAACTCGCTCAACGCTATCAATGGCAGCGGGCGGGTATCGGTGCGGGCGCGTCCCGACCCTTCACGAAATGGCAACGGGGTGGAGCTCGAGATCTCCGACACCGGCATGGGTATCGATCCGGCGGTCCGCCATCGGATATTCGAGCCTTACTTTTCGACCCGACCCTCCGGAACCGGCCTGGGCCTCGCGATCGTTCGTAAGGCGGTGGATGAGCATGGCGGGAGCATCTCGGTGGAGAGTGAGCGCGGTAAGGGGACGAAGGTGCGCGTGCGGCTTCCCTTGAAGCCGCCGTCTGACGCGCTTCAGCCTATCACGCGCGTTGATTGACGGCCGACAGTGCGTTGAGAGCCGTCTGACGCGCTTCAGCCTAGCAACCCCGTTGATTGACGGCCGACAGTGCGTTGAGAGCCCCGTCTGACGCGCTTCAGCCTAGCAACCCCGTTGATTGACGGCCGAATGTACGTCTCAAGTGCTTCTCCCCTTCTTGAATGACCTCGAGTGCCTTCGCGGTCAGCTCGTAGCCGGCCAACTCATCCAGGGAGACCAGCCGCACGTCTTTGACGTCCGATCCGCCCACCAGCTCGCCCCTCACGTACGTGCAGAGAAAATCCGCCAGGACGTAGTGGTAACGCACGCTGCCGTCATCGTCTTTCTCGATGAAATCGAAGAGGGCGAGCTCCTTTACGACCCGAACTAGCCAACCCGTTTCCTCTTCGACCTCACGGACCACGGCCTGCTCGATCGACTCTCCGAGCTCTACTAAGCCTCCGGGAAGCGTCCAGCGATCGTCGAGCGGGGGCTGACCTCGACGCACCAGCACGACCTTCCGGCTCTCGATGATGACAGCGCCCACTCCGAAGGAGGGCTCGGTCGGGTAGGCCCGTTTCATGAACTACGGTTTCCACCGTTCGCAAGGAGTTTCTTCGCAAGCTCCAAAGCGTTTTGTGCACCGTCGACGGCAATCGAATCCGCAGCGAGCCAGAGCCAGAAGCCTCCCTCGCCCCTGCCGTCAGGGCGCACGGCGCCTACATGCACTTTCTTCGAGCCAGCAACGGCGGCGGGTGAGACGACGCGAGGAGGTCCATCGGGTGCCTCGTACCGTCGATTCGTGTCGAGGTCCGTTCTCCTTTCCAGCGCCGCCACGACCTCCCCCATCGTGGCCTCCTCCGCAAGCTGCACCCACAAGGAGGCCGCGTAGCTGTGAAAAACGGGAGCGAGAAGCAGTGAGACCGAGACCCGGTTCTCCTCGAGACCTGCGAGCGCGCACACTTCCCTGGCAACCGTGAGCTCGGGGTGGATTTCCTTCCCTCCGCCGTCCTTGTCGGACGGGCCGAGGAGATTGAAGGCGAGTTGTTCGCCGATCACCTTCGTCGGGGGGGTGCCAAAGCTAAGGAGCTGTACGACCTGCTGATGAAGCTCCTCCACCGCCGTCGTCCCGAGCTCGGATGCTGGGAGCATCACGGTAGCCTGCGCCTCTCTCACCTCGAAGGCGGCGGACAGCGCCTCGAGCACCTTGCCAAGCAGGATCGACGCTCCCGCCGGCAGTCCCAAGAGTCGAGCACCCTCGGGGAGTAATGATTCGTTGAGCCCTACCGCCGCCACCGGGGCCTCGAGCTGTCCTCCGGCAACCAGTGTCAGCACCCCCTGCGCCGCGGCCCGGGTCGCTTCCGCCAGAACTTGCGGAGAAGTATCCTCGCCGATGAAGATCACATCGAGCGACGGGAAGAGATCGGGATCCAGAGCTTGCGTCACCAGGACATCCTCTTCGAACTGAGTGAGGGTGGAGCCGGCGTTCGGCACTCCATCGAAGAGCTTCAGCTCGATGACCGGAAGCGGCTGCTCGTCGCTTTGGTCGAGCAGTGCCCGGACTCTTTGTCCGAAGGGGCTGAGGGGATTAACTACCGCAACGCGGTAGGCTTTCATGCATCCAGATCCTTCGGTCCCGAGGGGAGCGCTTCTTCTGGATTGCACGCCGTGGTCAAATGGGTGCGGCGAACGAGCGAGTGCACTTTGAGCGCAAGGCCGCTCACCAGATACGTCATTGACATGCTCAATAACATGACTTGAGGATGGGTCCCGATGGTGACGAACAGCAGGGCAAGAAGCAGAATGACCAGGTGTGGGTGCCGACCTCGCAGATCGATGTCTTTGAAGCTGTAGTAGCGAAGCGTGCTTACCATCAGCAGGGCGAGCGAGGGCTCGAGGAAGAGAATGGGAATGGCCTGGTTCCGCCCCGTCAGAGGCTCGGGAAACATGAAAACGATCGACGCGATCACCCCCGCCGCAGCCGGAATCGGCATTCCGACGAAGTAGCGCTTGCCCGCCGCGGACTGAATGTTGAAGCGGGCCAGTCGCATGATCCCACAAATAAGGAAGAGAAAACATGCCAGCCAGCCGATGCGCGGCCACAAATGGAGCCCCCAAGTGTAGGCCAGGACACCCGGAGCGACGCCGAAGGAGACCACGTCGGCCAGCGAGTCGAACTCCTTGCCAAACTCGCTCGACGCGTTGGCCAGACGCGCCACGCGACCGTCCAGTGTATCGAGCAGAATGGCCCACCCGATGAGCATTGCCGCCAGTTCAAGCTCGCCCTTCATGCTGCTCACGATGGAGTAGAATCCACAAAAGATGTTGGCGACGGTGAAAAGACTCGGCAGGAAGTAGATGCCGCGTTGCAGTCTGGTCGTCTTGCCACGTTTCGCTTGAGGTGAGTTGCTCATGCTCCTTCCGCCAATACCGACTCGCCGCCGCGAACCCGATCGCCTACGGCGACCAACACCTTGACCTCCGGCGGGAGAAGTACGTCCACTCGCGACCCGAACTGAATCAAACCGAATCGTTCTCCCCGCTCCAGGCGCTCGCCCTTCTTCTTCGAGAAAACGATCCGGCGGGCAATGACGCCGGCGATCTGACGAACGGTCAGGCTCGACGAATCCGCGGAGAGGCTCATCTCGTTCTGTTCGTTCTGGGACGACGCCTGCTCGCGGTATGCGGGAAGAAACCGACCGGGCGTGTAGATCACGTCGGTGATGACTCCCGAGACCGGAGAGCGATTGATGTGCACGTCGAATATCGAGAGGAAGATGCTGACTTGGGTCCTTCCGGAAGAAGGTGCCGGTTCGGGCCCCACGTACACGACCTTTCCGTCCGCGGGCGAGACCCACAACCGTGGGTCCGCGGGCGGGGTTCGATCGGGATCGCGGAAGAAATATGCGACGAAGAGGCACAGCGCGAGGGGTACCAGGGAAACCGGCCTGGTGGGGGGAAAAAACACCAGCGCGAGTGCGGAAGCGGCCAGCACGCCGACGTAGACGAAGCCTTGCCGTGCAATTTTCATCTCATCCGGAATCTGAGTTCATTAATGTGGGGCGTCAATGGGCGTCGGTGCCAAACTCGGCCGCGCCAGACGTCGCGTGCCGTCAAGAAAACAGGAAAAGCCGGCGCGAATGAAACCATGAAGCGGCGAATGACAACGGGAAATACGGCAATCCGCCATCGCTCCCTCGAGTGGGAACCGAGGGCCGGATGAAACAAGATGAACAAGATCAGCTGGGCTACGCTGGCGCCGGTCTCGCCTCTCCGGGGCCGCCCGCCCGCTTGCTTTCATGATTCCGAATTAGTGCAGCCATCTTGTCTTTGAGAGCCAGCTTCTTTTTCTTGAGTGTCACTTCTTCGAGCTTCTCTTCGTCACTCAAGAAGATCTTGCCGGACAAGAATGTAAGCCGTTCCTCCAACTCCTCGTGTTTTTGCGCCAAGCGTTGGAACTCTTCGTTCTCCTGGAGGAGAACCTCTCTCACCGTTTCAGAGCTCTCCGGCATGAATCACCCCTCCTGTCCAAGAAAG
>JBOGJF010000393.1:0-2721 GCA_050747785.1 Vicinamibacteria bacterium | reverse complement strand
GAGCTCGTGTACCTCTTGTGGCTGGGTTCGAACGAGCGTGCGATAACCCTCCCAAAGCCGTGCGAAGCCGAGCTGGCGTTCCTCCATGTTGGGCCGGTCGAGAGTCTTTCCAGCGCGGCGGGCACGCTCGGCCCGGACGAGCTTACGCCCGCGATGCAGAAGGTGATGCAGCTCCCAGCTCTCGGTGGCGTGGACGACGTCGTGGAGTGCCCGCTCGAACTCGGAAGTAAGACGCCGGTACTTCGCTCTGGATTCTTCGTAGGAAGCGCCAGGAGACGGGGGGGTCGCGAGATCCGAGTCGAGTTGTAGCGGAGGATGGAAGGCCACGAGCGCGTTCGAGCCGAAGACACTCTTCTGGTCGTAGTGGAGGCCGACCGGTATCACGACCGGCTTCAGGCTCCCGTCGCTGGTGAGCTCACAGGCGCGGTAGAAGAGCCGGGCCGCGCCCGTCTTCAGCTCCTGCGGGAAGGGCTCGTCGTGGCTAATCCCTTCCGGGAAGAGAGCGGCGAACGATCCGTCGGCCACCTCCCGAGCGAGTGCATCGAGGCTCTGGGTATTTGCGGCCTGGCGTTCGGCATCAAGCCTACCTGTCCCCTCATCCTGTCCGCGATAGATCGGGACGGTACCGAGGTGACGCATCAATCGGCCGAGAAGCGGCCACTCGAAGAGGCCGTGGCGCGCACCGAAGACGATTCGCCTCGGAAAGCGCGTGAGAATCAAGCCGGCATCGACCATCGCGTTGGGATGCCACGAGATGAGGAGCCCACCGCCTGTCTCCGGAACGTTCTCCAGCCCGGTGACTTCGATCCTTCGGAAGAAGGCGCGGGCGATCAACCGTAGCGTGTGGATGGTCGCGTTCATCGCGAGCTCTCCCGAGCCGATACCCCGAAAATCACGAGGGCAGTACCGGGCCATTCTGACATATCGGGGTGGAGGAGGGGAGCGTCGCTGCTAGATCGCTGGGACGAAAAGTAATACCCTCGCCTCGGTGAAGGCGTCCGTTATCGAACACAACGCCAGGAGAATCGAGCTCGCCCTCATCTTCCTGGGGCTCGTGGTCTTGTTTTGGTGTCTCCCTTTCGACATTACCGGCGACGGCTACATTCGCTTCCGCGCCCTGCGCTATTTGCTGACCGCCGAGCGGATTGTCTCCATGAGTTACTCCATGGTCGGACCATTGTTCGCCCTTCCGCTGTGGCTACTCGGGAAGCTTTATCAGTCGGCCGAGTGGTGGGTCGCGCGCTTCAACTTTTTCGTCTTCGCCGCCGGTCTTTTCATCTTCTACCGTCTGTTGAGAAATCGGGTCGATGCGAGGACAGCTCGGAGGTTCCTCCTCATTCTGATGTTCGGCTCCATGTTCCCGAACCACTTGAAAGACTTCTATGGCGAGGTGTTCACCGCCGTGTTCGTCGGAGTGGGCGTCCTGGCTGCGCAGGTGGGCCATCCGCGATGGGGCTGGAGCGGGGTCGTCGTCGGGGCGGCGAATACACCGGCGTCGATGATCGGCCTCGGGGCGATGGGTCTTTCGGAAACCGTGAGCACGAGGCGTTTTCGCTTTCTGCTGGTTCCGATCGTCGGGGCGCTCGTCTGCCTGATGGAGTCCTGGATCCGACGCGGCTCCCCCTGGATATCGGGGTACGAAGGAAACGCCGGCGCGGAGACCATCCTGACGTATTCCGGTGAGCCCGGGTTCAGTTATCCACTGGTGTTCGGTCTCTTGTCGCTCCTTTTCTCTTTTGGAAAGGGCCTGGTGTTTTTCGCACCAGGCCTTCTGCTTTTTTTCATGGGCACGATGAGCTCGCTGGCGAAGCCCCTCGGCCGCACCTACCGGTTGTGGCTCTGGTTCTTGGCGGGGTTGGTGGTGGTCTACGCCCCATGGTGGGCCTGGTACGGTGGGTGGACTTGGGGACCGCGGTATCTTTTTTTTGCGTCGATCCCCGCGGCGTTTGCTCTGGCCGTTTCGTTAGAGGGGGCACGGTCTTTCGGCAGGAATCTATTAATCCTTGGAATTCTCGCCGGGTCCTTCTGGGTCGGGATGAGCGGTGCGGTCTTCGGTCTCGGCGGACTCGAGGACTGCCGCGCCGCGGACTACGAGTTCCTGTGCTGGTATGTTCCAGAGTTCAGCCCGCTCTGGAGGCCCTTCGTGGTGGACCTGCCGTTGGGAGGCAAAGAGGTCCTGTTGCTGTCCTACGGGATCGTGGTCTTTGCCTATTTGGCGGCGCCCGTCGTGGGAAAACTGAGAGAGGCCGCTTCCGAGGGGCTAGGTAAAGCCGGCGTCTACCTGCGTTCCGGGCGTTGGGGTTTCTGATTCTCTTTTTTTTGCTTGACGGAGACCCTGGGTTCTGCCTATATTTGTATCATGCAAATAACGAAGAACGGCTTGGTCGAGGCGAGACCCGAGCTACGCCGCTCCGCGGTCACGCTCCACCGCGCCCTGACCGAGTTCGTCAGGCAATATCAATTCCGCAACCGCAACGAGATCTGCTGCTACGGCATCACCGTGTCCCAGTGCTATCTACTGGATGCGCTCAGTACCCACGGACCCGTCTCGATGCAGCAGCTTGCCCAGCACCTATGCCTCAAGATCAGCACGGTAACCCGTCTGGTAGACGGCCTGGCAAAGAAGAATCTCGTGCGGCGGCAGAAGGATGCGGAAGATCGACGAATCGTGAGGGTGGAGCTCACGGAGACGGGAGCCCGGACGCACGACAAGATCACTGA
>JBOGJF010000392.1:0-3171 GCA_050747785.1 Vicinamibacteria bacterium | reverse complement strand
GGATGCGATTGCTCTTTTCGATATCGACGGGTTCGAGATTCGGTCTGGTGCGCGATGCGGTGGTGGCGCTTCCGGTCTGCCCCTGGGCGACACCGAGGTACTTCTCGAGCTCGCCGACGCTGCGAATAACCGTGCCCGCCTCTTCCAGTAGAGGCTTTTGCTCGTCGAGAACGACTTTTTCCGCGAGCGTACGCCGAAACTGGAGGGGAAACTTCCCGAGCGCCACCTGATCGCCATCGTTCAGAATGGCTTCCACGACCGCGGTTCCGTTGACGTGGGTGCCGTTCTTGCTCTTCAGATCGACCACCCGGCACTGATCGCCGTCGACGATGACCTTGGCGTGATGGCGGGAGACGCCGAAGTCCTTGATCACGACGTCGCAGTCGGGGGAACGACCGAGTACGACGCCTCCCAGGTCGATGGGAACCGCCCGTTCGTTCCCTTCCTCTTGATATATCAATTCGAACATCAGGAGTGGGAAGACACCCAACCATGCGGTCGGGAGCTCATTCGGCAGAACACCTTTTATTATACCAACTTTCGGCCCATATGGCTTCAAGGACCGGGGAGACCCTGGCTCCCCAGCCGGGGCTCGACCCCGTCGAGAAGCCGGGCGATATTGGCGTGGTGACGGACCACGATGAGAGCGCCCGTGACCGCCGCCGCCCACGATACCGCGTTGGACTCACCGCACATCAGGCAGAAAGGCGCGAGCGAAGTCGCGGCGGCCATGGAAGCGACGGAGACAAAACGAAAAGCCCCCAGCACGACGACGAAGACCACGACGGAAGCCAGAACCGGCCGGTAGCCGACGGCGAGAAAGGCGCCCAGCCCGGTCGCGACCCCTTTGCCTCCGCGGAAACGGTAGAAAACCGGAAAGACGTGCCCGAGTACGGCTGCTACGGCCGCCGCCACGGGAATGACGCTTTCCTCGGGCGTCAAAAAGCGAGCGAGGAGGACGGCCACGGCTCCTTTGCCCGCATCGAGCGCCAGCGCCACGGCTCCCAGGCGCTCTCCGGCGATCCGCATCACGTTCGCCGCTCCCGGGCTCCCGCTGCCGGCTCCCCGCGGATCCCTTCCGGTCGCTGCCCGAAGGATGACGACGCCGAAGAGGACCGACCCGAGCAGGTAGGCACCCATCAGCACCATCACACCACCGAGACCAACCTCTGTCACGACCGGGCGACTCCTCTCAGTGTCTCATCCTCTCATACTGCCAGGGGGAGTCGCGCCCACGCATGGTAGACCGCTCCACTTGGTTTCAAGACGCTTTCGAAGACCATCACTTCGTTGACCGAAGCATGGCCCAGCACACGATTTTCGAGCTCCGCCTGAATGGCGAGAAGCCCGGCGCTCGAGGCTCGGAGTCGGGCGAACGTCAAGTGGGGCGTGAACGGGCGCCGCTCCGGAGGAAACCCATGACGGCCAACGGTGGACTCGACGCTCCGGTAAAGCATCTTCAGCTCTCGCGGAGGCTCCGAGATCAGGGCACTCATCACACTCGCGCGACGAGGCGACGGGAAAAAACCGATCCCGCGGAACTCGAGCCGAAAGGGCGCGCACGCGGCTACCATCGCTCCCAGCTCGTCGACGAGAGCTCGCAGAGTCTTTTCATCCGTGTTCCCCAGAAAGCGCAACGTGATGTGCAGATTCGCCGGGGGAATCCACCTCACCTTCGCCACGCGGCTATCGAGCTCGGCCGCCAGGGCGCCCACCGCGGCGCGGACTTCCGCCGATACCTCGATAGCGATGAAGGCCCGCATCGTTTCAGAACGGTGGCATTTCTTCCCCCAGAAGGCGCCACCGCAAGAGGTCGAGAGCCATCTGGGAGCTCCAGCGTTTTACCTGCGCACGGTTGCCGGGGAACAAGAACCGACGTACCAGGCACGCGCCTTCGTCACAAACCGCGATGAACACGAGACCTACCGGCTTTTCCGCGGTGCCTCCGGCGGGCCCGGCAATACCGATCACCGCGATCGCGATATCGGTTCCCGCGTGCGTCCGCGCACCGCGCGCCATGGACTCGGCGACCTCCAGGCTCACGGCCCCGTGCGAACGGATAAGCTCGGCGTCGACGCCGAGCAGCTCGACTTTACTCGCGTTGCTGTAGGTTATGAAACCTCGTTCGAGGTAGCGGGAGCTCCCCGCGACCTGCGTGAGCCGGTGGGTAATGAGACCTCCAGTACAAGACTCTGCCACCGCAAGCGACAAGGATCTCTCGGCCAGCAGGCGCCCCACGACCTCTTCGAGCGACTCCCCCGCTTCGCTGAAGATGTGGTTCCCAAGAACTGCCCGTATCTTAGTGGCGAGCGCCTCATTCGTTGTGCTGGCCTCGGAAGCCGTGCCGGCCTTGGCAACCGTATGGATCTCCACTTGCCCGGGAGAGGCGAGAATCGTCGTGCGGGGATTCTCGATGTCACGATAAATCGCTCCGATCCTCTCCTCGACGACGGACTCGGGAAGCCCCGCGACGAACAGACGCTTGGTGATGTACACGATCCCCTTGGCGCTGGCCGCCAGCCGGGCCAACCGGCCAAGCACGTGGGTCTCGAAGATTGAATGAAGCTCCGGAGGGGGCCCTGGCAAAAGGACCACTTCCTTCGCGGCAGCAAGCCTTCCTGGCGTTCCCGCAGTCGGCACCGTGAGCCACAAGCCGGGGGCGGTGCCCACGGGGTTGGCGAGTATCTCGGCCCCCTCGAGCACTTCGGCTTGCTTTCGATTGACCTCCGGCATGGCGATGCCGCGCCTCTCGAAGCGGCGGCGGATCGTCTCGAGAACCCCGGCGTCGAAACGAAGCGCAAGGCTCAGTGCATCTCCGAATCCTTCCCGCGTCACGTCGTCCGAGGTCGGCCCCAACCCTCCGGTGGCAAGCACCAGATCCGACCGGAACAAGGCCTGCTCCGCCGCTTCGGCAATCGCCCGGCGGTCGTCGGGGATGGTCGCGCGGTGAATGACCAGGATGCCAAGCGAGGCCAGCTGTTCGATCAGGTAGGCCGCGTTCGTGTCCTGTCGTCCCGGAGTGAGGAGCTCGCTCCCGATCGTTAGAATCTCCGCATTCAAGGGTTGGCTCCCATCGAGCCTGGCGCAAGAAGCGCCGGCCAAACCAAACTCGCGAGCCGCAACAGCAGATTCACATAAACCCCGGCGATTAGATCGTCGGCCATGATACCC
>JBOGJF010000391.1:0-4175 GCA_050747785.1 Vicinamibacteria bacterium | reverse complement strand
TCGCCAATGCGTGGCAAGAGCACTCACCGGACCGAGGCGCCAAGGTGATGGAAGCCTACGTGAATGCGCTCCGACCGCTCATCGCTGTACGTTCCGAGATTTAGAGATTGGAGGAAAACGCCCGATGTTAATCATCATGCGCAAGGACAGCACCGCGAATCAGTGTGAGAGCGTCGAGGAGGCGGTACGTCGGATGGGCTTCACTCCGCTTCGCGTTCCGGGCGCCGATCGTACCGCGGTGTGCATCACCGGTAACAAAGGGCCCGTCGATTCTTCCTTGCTTTCGCAGATGCCGGGCGTTCTGGAGTGCATCCCGGTTACCAAACCCTACAAGCTGGTGAGCCGCGAGGTTCACCCGGAAGACACGGTCGTCGATGTGGCAGGCGTGAGGCTCGGCGGCGCGGAAGTGACGCTCATTGCCGGCCCCTGCAGCGTGGAGACGGAATCCCGAACGCTCGAGGTGGCGAGGCGGGTCAAGGAGGGGGGAGCTCACATGTTCCGTGCCGGCGCCTTCAAGCCGCGCACGAGCCCCTACGCTTTTCAGGGATTGGGCGAGGAAGGTCTGGTAACGCTGCGACGCGTCCGGGAAGAGACGGGGCTTCCGATCGTGAGCGAAGTGATCGATACCGATTCCGCCGAGGCGGTGGCGGAGTCGGTGGATCTTCTCCAGGTCGGCGCCAGGAACATGCAGAACTTCTCTCTCTTGAAGAAGCTCGCCGAGCTAGGTAAGCCCGTGTTGCTGAAGCGAGGGATCGCCGCGACGGTGGACGAGTGGTTGATGGCGGCAGAGTATCTCCTGGCGGGCGGCAACCATCGCGTCGCGCTCTGCGAGCGGGGTGTCCGAACCTTCAACAACCACTCGCGCAACACACTGGATCTCAACGTGGTGCCGCTCGTACGTGACCTATCCCATCTACCGGTTCTGGTCGATCCCTCACACGGCGTAGGAGTCCGGGAACGTGTCCGTCCGCTGGCCCGTGCTGCCCTTGCCGCCGGCGCGCACGGGCTCCTGATGGAAGTTCATACCCATCCCGAGACGAGCTACTCGGACGCGGGACAGACGATCGACGTCGAGACCTTCCGCGGTATCGTGAGAGACGCGGAGCTTCTCGGCCGTCTCGAACCCCTGTGAGAGACTCTCAGCTCGCTCTCTCCGTGGCGCGACGACGCACGAATGCGTAGTTGAGGTTGTTCAGAGCATTGAAATTCGCTGCCTTCTGAAAAAGCTCTCTTGCCTTGGCAGCGTCCCCACGCCCCTGGTAAGCGAGCCCCCTCCTGTACAGGATGTAAGGATCGAGCGGATTTGCTTGTTCTAGCTCGACTAGAGCGGTCGCATAGTCTCGCTCCTCGAGCGCGATCGTACCCGCCAACTCGTGCGTCAGTTGAATCTGCGGTTGACTCCCAATCGCCTCTGCCCGTCGTCGATGCTCTGCCGCCTTCTCTTGGGCGGTCGGCAGGTCTTTCTGCCGGAGAGCGGCGCGAGCGGAGTTGAAAAGGAAGAAGCGCTCCGCGTTCTCCTTCGCATCGGCCGTCCGATCCGACCCCCGCGTGAGGGCGATGGACTCTTCGAATCTAGCCAAAGCTTCACGGGCTCGGTCCGCTTCCAAGAGCACGTTCCCCATGTTGTTCAGTTCGAAAGACATTCCGGCGGCATCCTCGTTCCTCTGTGCCAGGTTGTAGCTCTCGGTGAGAGCCTCTAGAGCGCGGTCCGTGTCACCCTCGTCGGTGAAAGAAACGGCCCGGGCGAAGAGGGCTTGTCGGCGCTGACCGTCGTCGGCAGCCTCCCGGTACATCGTATCGAGCGTCTGTCGCGCCTCTTGATGCTTCCCCATCAAGTTCAGATTGGTAGCGATGCCAATGTAGGAAGGCATGAATTTCTTGTTGATCGACAACGCCTGCCGATAGTGCTCGATGGATCTCTCGAACTCGCCCATTTTCATGAGGAGCTCGGCGTAGGAGTCATGGGGATTGGGATCGTCGGGGATGAGCTCGATGTACTTCTGGAAGGCTTTCTCTGCCTCGGGGTAGTTCTCCTCGAATCGGTACGAATATCCGAGCTGGTTGTAGGGTTGGGAGAACTCCGGGTTGATCGCGATGGCCTTTTCGTAAGACGCGATGGCCAAGGAGTAGTTCTGTTGTCCGAAGTAGTGATTCCCGAGAAGATTGTGGGCTCTTTCATCCTTCGGATAGGCGGCAACCAGATCCTCGTAAAGTTGTCGCTGTTTCGCGGCGAGCCCGTTGACCCCTGCCTCCACACCCCGAATCCAAAGCTGTTCGCCCTCCGAGACCTGATCCGCGAGGGACACGGCCTTGGTAAGGTTTTCGAAGAATCCGTCACCGGTGGGCTGGGAAAACGCAAGATTCAAGTAGCCCATGGCGAACTCCGGATCTTGTTCCACCGCTTTCTGCAGGTAGGCGAGTGCCTCTTGGGCACGGAGCTTCTCCTGAAGGTCGCGTCCCTGAAGGTAGAGCTCGAGCGCCTGGGGCGATGACGTGGTGATAGGAACTTTTTCGACTTCGGCGGTTTGAACCGCGGGCGTGAAACACAGCAGGAAAACGCTTGCAAAGAGACTGGCTTTCGTCATGGATGCCTCCGCTTGCTCATGAGCCGTCGCTCAAGAGTTCAAAGTTTTGATTCCTTAATTCAATAAATTGAAACGCGGCTGAGCCTCGACGTTACGCTTGCCGCCAAGCTAGCACGCGGAGGAGTTTGGTCCAAAGAATTTTGCTGAGAAAAATGTCAGGCGGGCAGTCTTCGTTACATCGCCGGCAGCACCACCCGGACGGTCGTGCCTCGCCCGAGCTCGCTCTCCACGGTGATCTCGCCTCCGTGCTCGACAACGATGCTCCGAGAAACGAAGAGTCCCCAGTTCGAGGTCGCGACGCGGCCCCCTTCAACGCGAAACGCGGGCTCGAAGATGTGCTCGAGCGTCGACGGAGACATACCCCGACCCGCGTCGCGCACTTCGGAGATGATTGCCCCGCGTGAAGAGCTCGTTCGAACTAGGATCACTCCGTTGTTGTCGGTCGCCGCCGCCGCATTGCGGAGCAGGTTGGAGAACACGGCGACGATTTGCTCGGGGCGACACGTGGTTTTGGGAACGGGTTGCAGATCGAACCGTAATTTCGCCTTCGGCGCGATCTCGGACTCCAGCAGCTCGGCGGTATCCCGCCATAGCTCGTTGATGTCCGTCGCCCGATCCTCGGCCCTATCCAGATTCGTCACGTTCTTCATTCGGTCGAGCGCCCGGTTCAACCGACCACCGGACTCCTTGGCTACGCGCAGCGCGTCACGGGTGACGGATCGCAGCCTTTCTCCCTCGGGATCCGATGGAAGAAGCTTCTCCACCGTGAGCCGCATCGTGTCGATCGCGCTGGCGAACGCGCCGAGCGGGGTCGCGAGTTCATGGGTCATCGCTGCCGCGAGGCGAGCCTGCGAGGCGGCGCTTTGGGTGAGGAGGAGCTTGACTTGCGCCGCCTTGAGCTGTTGGAAGGACTGTTCCGCCATACGACGCGCGCGGTAACTGGTGAGCCTCTGATGGTAGAGGACCGCGGTGAGTCCCGCACAGAGAAGAACGACCGCGAGCTCCAAGAACACGTGCAGAGCGATCATCCCGGTCAGCTCGTCGGTCGTGCGGAGCGTCGCGGTGAACACGAGATAGGCGCCCAGCATGGCGAGCCCATATCCGAATGTGTGAATCGGCTTCAGGGGGAAGGTGACGGTCTGGATCAGGAGAAAGAGGCTCACGATGATCGGCATGTGCGCGTGCACCATGTCGACGCTCAGCTCGTAACCCGGGCTCATCATCGCCGCGAGGCTCACCAGCGCCACGATGGAGCCGAAAACGAGACCGACGGTGCGGGCTCGCGGATACGCGGGCGGCCAAAATGAAAGCGCGAGCCCTGCCCCTCCCAGTAGAAGCCAGAGGAGTCCAATAGCGATGTCGCGGTGCTGGTGAAACTCGGGGAAACCGAGACCGACGGTCAATGCCAAGAGGAAGACGCCGGAAAAGTTCAACACGGCGATGACGCGAAGACCGATGACCGAGAGCCGCTCCACTTCCTCACGGAACCCGGCGTCGAGCGACTCCTCTTGTGGGAATAGATAGCTTCGGAGGCGCTTTCTCCAACCCGAACTTGCCATCAGGAGAATGTTCTTAGCGCCGGCAGAATGC
>JBOGJF010000390.1:0-3443 GCA_050747785.1 Vicinamibacteria bacterium | reverse complement strand
GGGTCGACTCGGCGATGCGTCGGGCCCGATCGCAAGCACTGAGACGAATCTCCGGTTCGGCTTTTTTTTTGCGTGCCACTCGGCCCGTGCTAACCTCCGGGTGCTAAATGTCGGAATCCACTAGCATCGTCATCTTTGGGGCCTCGGGAGATCTCACCCGCCGCAAGCTCGTTCCAGCGCTCTATAGCCAGTTCCGCAAGGACCGCCTCCCCAAGGAGCTGAGAGTCATCGGCTCGGCCCGGCGGGACTACAGCCACGAGAGGTTCCGGGACGAGATGCGGGCGGCGGTGAAAGAGTTCGCGCCGGAGGCCTACCACGACTCGGCCTGGGAGAAGTTTGCTTCGAGCCTCTGGTATGTGCGTGGCGACGTGAACGAAGAGCTGACCCGTTTGGAGGCATTCCTCCGCGAAAAGGAGGGGAAGCACTCCAACCGCCTCTACTACCTCTCCATCGCACCCCAGTTCTATGAGCCGGTCGTGCAGCAGCTCGGCGCGGCAGGCATGTCCCAGGAAGATCGCGGGTGGCGGCGCATCGTCGTCGAGAAGCCCTTTGGACACGATCTGGAATCCGCTCAGTCCCTAAACCGTGCCCTCCATGCTGTCTTCCAGGAACATCAGATCTTCCGCATCGACCACTATCTGGGGAAGGAGACTTCGCAGAACATCTTGTTCTTCCGTTTTGCCAACACGGTCTACGAGCCCATCTGGAATCGAAACTACGTGGATCACGTGCAGATCACCGTGGCCGAGAGAGTGGATGTCGGCCACCGGGCGGCCTTCTACGATTCGACCGGCGTGGTACGGGATATGTTCCAGAATCACTTGCTTCAGCTCTTGACGTTGGTCGCCATGGAGCCGCCCGCTTCGTTTCGCGCCGACGAGGTCCGAAACGAGAAGGCAAAGGTTCTGACGACGATCCGGGAGATTTCCCCAAAGGAGCTCGCAACGGGAACCGTCCGCGGCCAGTACCGCGGTTACCTCGAGGCGGATGGCGTGGCGCCGAATTCCAAGACGCCGACCTACGCGGCGCTGAGGTTCTTTCTCGACAACTGGCGCTGGCAGGGAGTGCCGTTCTATCTGCGTTCGGGCAAAGCCCTCGCGACCAAGACCTCGGAGATCATCATTCAGTTCAAACTGCCTCCCCACGTCATGTTCCCGATCCCGGAGGGTGCGTCCCTGCGACCGAACTACCTCGCGCTTTTCATCCAACCGGACGAGGGCATGCACCTGAGATTCGAGGTGAAGGTGCCGGATACGGCCGCGGACATGCGATCGGTGGACATGGAGTTCCGCTACGCCGAGGACTTCGGGAAGGATGCCCTCCCCGAGGCCTACGAGCGCCTGCTGCTCGACGCACTTCAGGGCGATGCGTCCTTGTTCACGCGAAGTGATTCCATCGAGCTCTCGTGGAGGCTCATCGATCCCATTCTCAGAGGTTGGGAGAACGCTTCCGAGCCTCCGCTCGAGGTCTACGAGCCGGGAAGCTGGGGGCCGGAGCAGGCAGACGCATTGCTCGCCCGCGAAGGCCGCTGCTGGTTACGAGGTTGTTGATTGATCCAAACCGACGCGGCTGGGGTAGACTCTACCGCGAAGATATTGCCGAGTCCAAGCGGAGGCCAAGCATGAGTCTGCAACAACCCACTTTCCGGCTGCTCGTTCCGACCATCATGTTGACGGCTGCGGTCATACTCTGCGGCACGGCGGAGAGCCAGACCGAGCCCCCGATCGTCCAGCCGGGCGCTCCCGGTGAGTCCAGTAGGCACATCTCCGCGCAGGAAGCCTCGAATCTCGCTAGAATCGAGTATACCGACGCCGACGTGAAGTTCATGCAGGGCATGATTTCCCACCACGCCCAGGCGCTCGAAATGACCAAGCTCCTCGCTTCGCGGAGTGAGCGTGAGGTCATGCACAAGCTCGCTGAACGCATCGAGCTCTCACAAGCTGACGAGATCGGGATGATGCAGGAGTGGCTTCGTTCGCGCGGCCAGGAGGTCGCCGCCGAGGATGCTCATCACGGGCATGGTGTGGTCCTGATGCCGGGCATGCTGACCGCCGAAGAGATGGGCGGTCTCGAGCAAGCACGAGCGATCGAGTTCGACCGGCTGTTCCTCGAGCTCATGATCAAGCACCACCAAGGTGCTTTGGTCATGGTCGAGAATCTCCTCTCCCAACCGGGCACGGCACAGGATTCGGTGCTCTTCGCGTTCACGTCCGACATCACCGCCGATCAGAGTATGGAGATCGATCGCATGACGGCCATGCTGGCGGAGATCTCCTCGGATCCTCGAGTCCATCTCAAGGCTGGGTTTCGTGATGCGGGTGAGGCCGCGTTCCATCTGGACCTGATTGCAACACTTCCAAAGCCAGAGGGCTTTTTCGACCCTCACGTCCCGGCGGGACTGCCCGTCCCACCGGAGCGCGATGACGCAGGAGAAGAGCCTAAAGCGTCGTCCGCGTCGGAGGTGGTAGAAAAGGAGAACGAATCCAAAACTTCCCCGAGGCGAAAGCCCGATATCATGAACTTCGCCAATTCGGATCTCGCGTTCGCTCGAGGCCTTTTGTTCGAGGGCAATTTCCACGGTTTCAATACGTACAACGTCGAGGATCCGAAGGTGCCACGGCTTCTAGGCTCGGTGGTGTGTCCCGGTGGTCAGGGCGATCTGTCCGTCATCGGCAACCTTCTGATCATGTCAGTCGAGGAGACAAGGGGCCGGCTCGACTGCGGTCTTCAGGGGGTCGTGGAGCCGATTAGCGGTGAGCGTTTCCGTGGAATCCGCATCTTCGATATCAGCGACGTGCGGGTGCCGAAGCAGGTGGCCGCCGTCCAAACGTGCCGCGGCTCGCACACGCACACCGTGGTGACCGACCCCGATGACGAGGGCAATGTATATGTTTTTGGTTCCGGGACGAGCTCGGTGCGCCCTGGAGAAGAGCTCGCCGAATGTTCGGGCGCGCGTCCGGACGAGGATCCGAGCACGGCTCTCTTCAGCATCGACGTCATCCAAATCCCGTTGGCGAGACCGGAAGAGGCGCGCATCGTGAGCCGGCCGCGCATCTTTGCGGATCCGAGTACCGGCGCGATCGCGGGCCTGTGGAAGGGAGGCGATCACGGGCCGGGAACGCAGAAGACGTCCGATACGGACCAGTGCCACGACATCACCGTATTTCCCGAGATCGGCCTGGCCGCGGGGGCGTGCTCGGGCAACGGCATCCTGCTCGATGTCTCCGATCCGGTGAACCCGGTTCGGCTCGACCAAGTGGTCGACCCGAGCTTCGCCTACTGGCACTCGGCGACGTTCAACAACGACGGCTCGACGGTGATCTTCACCGACGAGTGGGGCGGCGGCGGCCGGCCGCGCTGCCGCGCGGTCGATCCGCTGACCTGGGGCGCCGACGCCATCTATGACATCGTCGACGGCAAGCTGGTGCACAAGGGCTACTACA
>JBOGJF010000389.1:0-5259 GCA_050747785.1 Vicinamibacteria bacterium | reverse complement strand
TACCTATTCGACACGGTGGGGCGTACCGTCGTGGTGGACGAGAAGTACATGGATGCGGTCACCGGGCTTTCGGCCAGCGGCCCCGCGTTCATCTACGTGATCCTCGAGTCCCTCGCGGAAGCGGGCGTCAAAGTCGGGCTGCCGCGCGACGTCTCGACCCTCCTGGCGGCGCAGACGACGCTCGGAGCGGCGCGCCTAGTCTTGGAGACGGGGCATCACCCGGCATTGTTGAAGGACGCGGTCACTACCCCAGCGGGCTGCACGATCGATGGTCTCTTGGAGCTCGAGGAAGGTAAGCTGCGGGTGACCCTGATTAAGGCAGTGGTCAAGGCCACCGAGCGTGCCAAAGAGCTCTACGTCGATGAGGACTAGCGTCCGCGGCTGTGACTGAGCCGCATCAGTCTACGGACTCACGACGCCCGATTCATTGTCGGTCGTCCCGTCGAACTGCATCAGCTTTTCGATCTCTTTCCAGTTCTCCGGTGATATTTTCAGAACCAGATCGTCTCCGTTACGCCGAGCGTAGACGGCATCGCCGGTCGTGTCTCCGACGACGAGCTCTTCGACGTTCTCGCTTTCCTTGGACCACACCGTGATCGTGTAACGCGGCGTCTCCAAGCTCGGGCCTTCGGGCACCATGTCCGCGGCGTCGGTACCATTCAGCTTGTAGAGAAGATCGTCGACCACCGTACCTTCCATATCTCGCGTCTCGGGGGTGGTCTGCTTCCACACATCCCCGTCGTCTTCCTTGACCTTTTCGTAGACTCGCAGGGCCTCACCGGCGGACGCGATTTGGAGCTTGCTCGCCTGGTAGGTGGCGAAGGCGAAGAGCCGCTTGGAAGTATACTCCGTCTCGTCCCTCTTGATGTCGTTAACGGCGTTCTCCCCGATGAGATAGACGAGCGGGCGATCGGGGTTTCTCGCGTAATAGTTGGTGCCCTTCTGGTCGCCAATGAGAAGCGTATCCGTGTGGCCATCGGCGAGGTGGATTTCGACTTGGTAGGTCGGAGAGCTCAGTCCGTATTGGGCATACTGGCTCGCATCTCCGGCCGACTCCGTGACGAGCTCCTGCATCTTGGTGCTCTCGAGCATGGAGACTAGGCCGCTCGCCTTGTAGCGATCCGCGCGGGTAAGGACCGGCTCCGCGACGTTCCAGAAATCCACGCTCGTGCGAGCCAGGGTGAACTCCTTTTCCGGAAGCTTCAGGGCGACCGTCTTCACGTCGTCACGGTTGAAGCGAAGGACTCTCTTGTCGCGTAAGTCCCAGCCGCTCTTTTCCAGCGCATACTTGCTGCTCCCCGCCATCACGAAGACCTGGTTGCCACCGGCGAGTGTGGCGTAGAGGTTGCTTCCCGTCGGCGTCTCGTCGCCGAACAGAAGCGTCCTCGGCTGGGGGGCGTCTTTCACCGTGAGCTCGACCTCCAGCTGCGGCGAGTCGAGTCCGAAATCGGCGAGGTTCAGCTCGCCCTCGGCGACCACCCGCTCTCTTTCCAAGCTGGCGGCTGCGTTGGCCAGAGCGCTGGCCGCGACGCCATCGGCGTCGACTTCGATGGGAGCCAGGAGCCGCCAGGTGTCTTCACCGGTGCGCTCGAGCTTGACGCCCTCGTTCTCCTCTCGGCGTACCTCGATTTCTTGAATCTTCTCCGCTTCGAAATCGAAGATCTTCTCGTAGCTCGACTCGGTGTCGCTTTCGATGGGCTCTCTCTCGTATTGATAGATGTAGGCCCCCAGGGCGATGAGGAGCACCGCGAGGATGGCGGTGGTTTTGGGATTCACTGCCGCCTCCCCCACCACACAATCGTCCCAGTGATCAGAACCGCGAGCGGGATGAACAGCAGGGAGAGATAGGCGACGTTCTTCTGCTGTTGCTGGTTCATGAAGATACGTCGGTCTTGGGGCTCGCGGGGGCGGATGGAGATGAGATCTTCGTCCTCGGTGATCCAGTTCACCATGTTGAGAAAAAGGTCGAGGTTGGCAACCGGTGCGCCCGCGAGAGCGTTGGAGACGAAATCTGAATCGCCGACGACCACCGCACGACCCTCGCTCGGGCCCTTCTCCGGTGCGTTTCCTACTTCGGCTTCCGCCGCGGCCTTGCTCGCGCCGCCACCGGAGTCGGGCGATTCCGCGGCCTTGTCGGCAGCCGGCTCATCTTCGGAGGAAGGCTCCTTGACCGTGACCGTGATGGCCACGGCGAGGGAGAGTGGACCGGTGCGCTCTCCCTCGCCGGGCGAAACTCGCCCCTCGGACAGCGCACCGAAGTCTTCCTCCGCCCAGCTGTTGTCGGAGGAGCTTACCAGCGTCGTTATCGAGACGCCTTCCGGCGGATTGTCCACGCCCTCGACCGAGCGGACGAAGGGATAGACGGTCGGCACGTTCGCGAACTTCTGCGTGATGGTGTGGGAGCTGTAGCTCGCGACGAGGGGCACCTCGGGGCCGAACCCAAAGAGCTGGCCCACACCGGAGGCGTCGATCACGACGTTGTTGCCGGCGCGCACACCGAAGTCGTTCAGCATCGCGACGAGATTGGGTTTCACGCCCTGATTCTCGGGATCGAGGAGGAAGAGCACCTTGCCGCCACCATCGAGATACTCACGAAGCATCTCGATCTCGGCGGGGAGGTAGTCGCGTTGGGGACCCACGATCGCCAGAGCGGCTGCGTCCGGGGGAACCAGAATACGGCCTTCCTGCATCGATTGTAGAGGAAGGAACTCCCCGATTTCGTAGTTGGACTCCTCGAGCTTGGTCTTGATGATGGAAAGACCCGTCGCCGACTCCTCGACATTCTTCTCGCCGTGGCTCTCGATGAAGTAGATCTTCTTCTTTCCCTCTTTGATGACCCGGATGATGCCGTTGATGACATCCTGCTCGGCGGCCACGGAGACCCGCTCTACTTTTTCACCGCTGTCGATGACGATAGTTCCGAAGGGAATGTTGGCCTCGGTCGAAGTACGGTAGCGCGCGGCCTTGGCCGGTTCCGCTTCTTGATCGACGACCTCCACCGTGATCCTGTTGCTCTGATAACGAAACTGATCGAGCAAGTCGAGCGCGGCCTGCGCCTGGTCCTTACGGTTGAAGACGGTTAGGTGCAGGTCCCGATCGAGGTGCGAGAGTACACTGACCGCCTGGTCGGAGAGAGTGTATTGTTGCGTGGCGGTCAGATCCCAACGCTTGCTATGACGGTTAGCAATATAGTTGATGCCGATGATGATCCCGGCCACCAGCACGATGAGAAGACTCAGGTTCGCACCGTAGCGGGCGCCGCGCTGACGGCCCAGATTTGCCAGTTCCCTCCACCTGGTGCCGAGGTACACGACGGACAGCAAAAGGCCAACCAGAAGCGAGGCCGTCCAGAAGTTTTCTTGATCGGGGGCCAGCATCCAGAGGAGAACGCCGGCGAGTAGGGCTCCCAAGCCGAGGGGTCCGAGGTAACTCATGACGCGGTTCATTTCATCCCCTCCAGCGGTGCGACTCCACGGACTGCGTGGTGAGAAAGAGACCGAAGCCGATGAAAGACACGTAGTAGACGAGGTCCTTCGTGTCGATGACTCCCTTTGAAAACTCGCTGACGTGCTGGGTTACGGAAAGATAGGCGAGGGTCGATCCCCAGCTACCCGCCCAGTTCTCCGAATACCCGATGAGCCAGAGGAGGAGGAAGACCGTGAAGGACGAGAACACCGCGACAATTTGATTCCGCGTGAAACTGCTGAACAAGCAACCGAATGAGACGAAGGCTCCGCCCATGAGAAGCAGGCCCAAATAGCCGGCGAGGAGCGGCTGCCATTCGGGCTCTCCGTAGTAGAAGAGTACCCCCATATGGATGAAGGTGAGGCTAAGCATCACGGCATAGAGGGAGAAGACGGCGAGGAACTTACCTAGGACGAGTTGGAAATCCGTCATGGGCGATGTCAAGAGAAGCTCCATGGTTCCCGAGCGTTTCTCCTCGGCAAAGGCGCGCATCGTCAGGCCCGGGATCATGAAGAGGACGATGACCGCCGTGTTGTCGAACAACCAACGGACCATGTCCTGATTGATGTTGAGCGTCCCAGCGCCTCCGTACTCGTTGACTCGAAACCCATACTCGATGAAGCTATAGAGGATGCTGTAGAAGAAGTATCCGAAGATCACCAAGAACAAACCCATCACGACATAGGCTATCCACGACGCGAACAAGGAGTAGATCTCTCTTCTATAAATGGCCCAAACATTACTCATGAGTGAGATTCCTCCTCGGATGACTCCTCTCCAGTAGGCTCTTTCGCTTCGACTTCCTCCGTGGTCGTGAGCTTCAAATAGATATCCTCCAAGCTCATTCCGACTTGCTTCAGCTCCAGCAATCCGTAGCCTCCCTGCACGATCGTCCGTGCCAGCTCGCGCCGGATGTCTTGTCCACTAGACGTTTCCACCTCGAAGGTGTTGGAGCCGTTGTGCGAGCCCGCATCCCTTATTTGTACCACCCCGGCGAGCGAGCTCACGGAATCGCGCACTTTGTCCGGGGCTCCCTCCACGGTGACCCTCAGGATTTCTGAGCCGCGCATGCGGGCGGTTAGGCCTTCCGGCGTGTCTTCCGCCACGACCCGGCCGGCGTTGATGATGACCACGCGCTCGCAGGTCATGGAGACCTCGGGCAGAATATGCGTGGACAAAATGATCGTGTGCTCCCCGGCGAGTCCCTTGATGAGCTCCCGGGTCTCGATGATCTGTCTAGGATCGAGTCCGGCGGTGGGCTCGTCCAGAATCAAGACTTCGGGGTCGTGCACCAGCGCCTGCGCCAGTCCGACGCGTTGCCGGTAGCCTTTCGATAGACGCCCCGTCTGTTGTCCCCGAACCTCGGTGAGAGCGCATTTCTGGACGACGTTGTCCACCCGCTCGAGACGCTTGGGCCCAGGGACACGCTTGATGCGCGCCACGAAGTCGAGGTAGTCGACGACCGTCATTTCTGGGTAGAGGGGAGGCAACTCGGGCAGATAGCCAATACGTTTCTTCACCTCCAAGGGCTCGCGGAAGACGTCGAAGCCAGCCACCGACGCCGAGCCCTCGTTGGGCGGCAGAAAGCAGGTGATGATGCGCATGGTCGTCGTCTTTCCCGCTCCGTTGGGACCGAGAAACCCAAGGATCTCGCCCTTGCGCACTTCGAAGCTAACATTGTCGACCGCGGTGGTTCGACCGAATCTCTTGGTGACTCCCTTTACTTCAATCAAGTTGAGACGCCTCCTTGCTCGATATTACTGCATTGGTGCCGCGGGGCCCCACCCCCACGGC
>JBOGJF010000388.1:0-4436 GCA_050747785.1 Vicinamibacteria bacterium | reverse complement strand
GCCTTTGGTCGTTGGGTCATCGAGGTTCGCGAGCAGCGTCTTCGTCCAGTCCGAGTGGAGACTCTCGAGTTCCTGCTCCATTTGGGCGAGCTGGCCGCCGACGGGCGGGGCCACGGTCTCGTTCGCCGGCCGGAAGCCGCAGTGCGGGCATGCTGGGGAAGCATCGAGGTCTTGCTTCGTCAGCGCGTAGCAGGTCTTCAGGCCGGCGAGACGGTTCTGGAAGTCCGTCAACTGCTGTCGCGGCATGAGGTCGATGGACGAGAGCTTCTGGAGCTGCCCGAGTGCCTTGTCCTTCAGGAGTTCGACCTTCCGCTTGTCGTCGTTGACGCCGAGACGCGCCTTCCCGTGGGCGGCGATGTAGGCGTCGACGTATCCGGACTTCAAATCCGTGAGACGCTTGGCAACCTGCTGGCGGAACGAGGCGGCGCCCCGCTTCTTCGGGTTCGTGATCTGCCCGAGCACGTCCGCCCGGGCGTCCTGCATCGAGGTCACCCATGGGTGTTCAGGCGCCAGCATCGCCTCGGCCGTCGACAGGCAGCTCGTTTGCGGGCCCATGTCGGCAACGAGCACGGCGAGATTCTCGATCTCCTCGAGCGTGTCCAGGCCCGCCTTCTGGGCCTGCACCTCGGATGTGCTATAGCGGAAGTTCTTGAGCTTGCCCGGGGAGGTGAAGGCCTGCAGCGATTCGAGAAAAGCTTTGGTGCCGTCGAGCCGCTGGCGGTACTCCGCCTGCTCCTTCTCGGCCAGCAGGTTCTTGCTCCAGAACGGGAGTCCCCCCTGGACCTGCTGCTGCGCGGCGACGATCCGGTCCACGCGCTTGCCCACCTCGATCTGGAGTTGCTGCACCGAGCTTTCGTCCCCCTGCGTGAGCTGGACGGCGAGGCCGGGCGCGAGCCCCAAGAGCTCGAAGAGAGCCTTCAGCGCGGGAAGGTTCCACTCCTTCGGTCGTTCGATGTGTTTGAAGTTGACGAGGTCATCGGTAGGCGTGCCGGCGAGCTGGTCCAGGGCGTTCGCGTCGAACTTCTTTCCCGGGAGGCTCATCGTGATGTCGCCCGTGTAGACGAGCGCGGCGAGAACCACGACGACCCACTCCGGCTCGAGGCGGAACTTCTTGTCGTACTCGACCCCCAGAATCTCGTGGACAATCTCGCTGCGGTTCAGAACCTGGCCCTGGCCCTTCTTCGACAGGAGGTTGAGGAAGTGCTTCGCGTACCGCGAGCGCTGGGGTCTCACCTGGTCTCCGTCGAGGAGCTCCAACGCGTCCAGGACGGCCGTGGCCTGCTTGCTCTGCACCCCGCCCTTCAACCAGCGAAGCGCATCCTGGGCCGCCTGCCCCCGGTTGTCGCCCGTGATAAGGACGGAGAAGGTCGGGTATTCGGGGCTCTGGTCCTCGAAGTGAGCGGCGAGGCAGACCGACCCGACGGTGTTGACGATGTCACGCACGTTCGCGCGCGCGCCCCCGGTGACGACGAGCTTTCCCTTGATCCATTCCAGCAGCGGCTTCGCCTTCCCTTGATAGGTCACCTCGAAGGACGCGGTGAGGTGGTCTCTGAGCCAGTCCGTCAGCTTCCGAAGCGCGATCCCCGATTTGCCTTCGTAGGTCGTCTTGGCGTGGCCCGACGCCGTGGATGCGAGGTCGAGCGCCGCCGCGTACTGGCGCAACGCCTGGCGGAACTCGTCGTCCGCACCGGCGAGCCGGAAGAACACCTCGTCGGGCTTCCTCTCATCCTTGTATTGCGGGGCGTCGTAGGGCTGGAGGAAATAGAGGTAAAAGTCGCGAGGCGGTTGGGCGGTCGAGCGCTCGTTCGGCGCACCGAAGAAAAGGTATCCCTTGCGGGCCGCCTTCCGCTCGCGCCACTCCAACTCGTGCTGCCAGATCCGATAACCGGTGATCAGCGTGGTGTCCGAACACTCGAGGACGCGCTTGCACGCCTCGAAGTAGTAGCGGTCGAGCTGATCGTCCCCGAGACTCTCTGCGCGCTTCTCGATCAGGGCGTCGTAGTCCTCGGTCTTTTTCAGGTCCAGATAGAACTGCCGGTTGTCCGGGTTCGACGAGATGAACTGACCGCTGACGGTCTTGTGGATCTCGCGTAGCACCGTCTCGACCTGGCTGACCAAGTCGTCCGCCGGGACGCCGCCCAACTCCTCGATCCCCGGCTGGTAGAGGCAAAGCGTGTCGCGCAGCTCCGCCGGCGTCGCGCCGATCGGGCTCTGGATGTCTCCGGTGGTCAGGCGGTGGACGCTCAGGGCATGCACGATCCGGACGGCCATCGGGCGATAGGCGGGGCGCGTGAAGGCCTGCTGAACGCGCGCCTCGAGAATCTGGCTGCAGTCAATCACCGCCTTGATGTCGGGGATCGCGCGGAACGACGGGTTCTCCCGAAGCGTGGTCCAGTAGCTGTCGTGGGCGATCAGGCCGGGGTTGTCTGCAGGCACGTCCTGGTTGAGGAGCTTCTTCATCGCGACGGACAGCGTCTTGAGGATCTCGCGCTTCTCGACCGCCGTCACGCGCTCGAAGGTGTCGATGTAGTCCGGGTGGACAGGGAACATGCGCACGAACTCGTCCATGCGTTCGTTCATGTTCCCGTAGAACTTTGCGAAAGGCTTCAGGTGCTCGCGGATCTGGGCGAGCTGCTTGGGGTTCTTCTTGAGCAGGCGCTCCGACACAACGTACTTGATGTCCTTGCGGGCGATGAGGAGCTGTTCGAACCGGTCCTTCACGCGGCGGATGGTTTCGGCGACGAATTGGAACCGCGGGTTGTCGAACAACGTCTCCTGCAACCCGGCCATCACGCGGAACCGGAGGTCCTTGCAGACCTCCCCGATCTCGCGGAGGAAGTTGAGGTCGAGGATGAGATCCTGATCCTTCCGCGTCCGGAGGTAGTCCAGGAGCTCGTCGATGACGACCAAGAGGCCATGGTCCGGGTAGCGCTCGTGGAAGACGCGCATCATCGCCTCGAGCGCGGTCTTGTTGTTGGTGACCTTCGATGCAGGCGGGAAGGCGTAGCTGACCCCCATCGAGGTCAGATGCTCCTCCAGCTCCGCGCACAGCATGTCGCGGAGGGACCTGGTCGTGGCGCCGATCTCCGTGCGGACGACTTTGAACTTCCCAGCGATTTGCTTTGCGGCGGTCGCCACCTTGGGGCTTCGGAGGGCCGCGACGAGGTCCGTGCGTTCGGCGACAGCCGAAATCACGGACATCAGGTGTGACTTTCCTGTGCCGTAGTTACCGACGATGAGGGCGCCCCTATTGTCGTGCGGACGCTCAAACTGGAGCTGCGCGAAGACGAGGTCGACCAGTTTCTCCGCCATCTCATCGGAGATGACGAAGGTCGCAACCAACCGCAGCGCCTCGCTGGCCTTGTCGGCATCCCGCAATTGGACGACGGTCTCGATCGGCTCGAACTGGATCAGGTCCGCGTATTTCATCGCGTGCTCCTCTGTTCCCACTTCGCGGCGGAGTTGTTCATGTGGTCACCACGGCGCTCATGACGACGAGATCGCTCGCCGGGTAGCGACGGTACTCCGGATGGCCGGATTCTGCGTAGCTGAGCTGAGGATGATGCGCGCCGTCGAAGGCAAGCGTGCCGTTCCAGGCGACGACGACGGTGCGGTGCCTCGCGAGTCCCCGCAGACACTGCAGAGGGTCCAGCTTGAGTGTGACGTCGAAGAGGATCTCGACGTTGTCGAGGAGGACGACATCGCCCGGCGCGGCCTCTGCGATCTCGCCCAGCAAGCGCGGCACGTGAAGTGCGCGTTGACGCTCCGTCAGGTCAAGGAGGCGGTGCGAGAGCTCAAGATTCACGTTGATGCGCCGATATCCGGTCCTCCCCGAGACCTCCTGGAGGGCCGCGGTTTTTCCCGAGGCCGACGGAGCGGCCACGATCACGAGGCGGTGATAAAGAGTGGCTACCTCGTGAATCGCGCGAATGATCTGGTCAGCGAGTGGTTCCGGCAAGGCTCATCTCCTTCGCCTGCGCGAGCGCTCCGAACCGGACTCTTTCAGCGTGCGCATGTCAGCCTTTGGCCAGCCGCTTCCTAGTTCTCAGCTGGTACTCAACGCCAGTGATGTTGAGCCGGTAGCGGAGCATATCGATGCTCACGCCATACTCCCGGCCCACCCACGCGAGATCCGCACCGCGTGAACGGATGTGGATTAGGGCCGGACGAGGGAGGAGCAGGGTTCCGGCGAGCCAATTCGCCTCGTCTTCCTGATCACCATCATAGGTGTTCACAAGAAGCGTACCGTCCTCGGTCACGTCGACACGAGAGGGGTCATGTCCGATCACGAGATGCGACAATTCGTGCATTAGATCGCTGGCACGCCGGGCATGTGAGTGGGACGGGTTGAGCAGGACTAGCCTCTTCGTTCCGACCGAAAGGGTAACTGCAGACCAACTCCCCGGGTCGTCGTGCGTCAACGTGCGCACGTGTCG
>JBOGJF010000387.1:0-5334 GCA_050747785.1 Vicinamibacteria bacterium | reverse complement strand
CTCTAAGGCGGCCCAAGACATGATCGCGCACCTTCGAGGGATGCTTCTCGACAAGAAGCCCGGGCAAGTGACGCTGGAGGTGGGCGGCGTCGGCTACAAAGTTCTCATCCCCTTGTCGACGTACTATGAGCTCGACGGAGAGGGCACGACGGTGTCCTTTCGTATTCACACCCACGTGCGGGAGGACACGCTCGCTCTTTTCGGCTTCTTGACCGAGATCGAAGAGATGCTCTTCCAACGACTGATCTCGGTGGCCGGTGTTGGACCGTCCCTCGCCCTCAAGGTCCTTTCCGGACTGGAACCATCCGATCTGGTCGATGCCATCCGCCATGGCGACCTTCGCAAGCTCGCCTCCATTCCGGGAGTGGGCAAGAAGACCGCGGAGAGATTGGTGGTGGAGCTCAAGGAGAAAATGCCGGAGATGCTGGCATTGGTCGGGGAACGGACGCTGGGGAGTGAGGCCGCGGTCCCCGAGCTGGCGTTGCGCGAGGATCTTCTTTCGGCGCTCGTCAATCTGGGGTATCAGCGAGCTCAGGCCGACAAGGCCGTGCTCGACGCGCTCAAGAACGAGGTGAATCCAACCTTCGAGAAGGCGCTCAAAGAAGCGCTCCGTCGCCTATCGAGCTGACCTTTCGACCCACTCGCTCGCGACTCGTGCCAGACTCGTCGCAGACGCTCATGCCAACTCATGCCAACCTATGAATGACACGCGCCCCATCGAGACCCCGACGCCTCGGACCGAGTACCAAGGTCGGCTGAGAGAGCGGCAAGAGGAGGCGGCGTTTCACCGCCGCAAGGCGGTTTGGATCTCGTACGCTCGCTTGATGACCTTCGCCCTCGGAGCCGTGATGGCCTGGTTCACCTGGGGCACGCCCCTCCTGTTGCCATGGTGGATGGTTCTTCCCGCATCTTTGTTTCTGGTTCTGGTCTTCGTTCACGACCGCGCCTTGCGACGCCTCGAGCGGTCGGAAAGCGCGGTCGCATTCTACGAAAGCGGCCTCGCGCGGTTGGAGAATCGGTGGCCGGGTAGGGGTGATGCCGGAGACCGTTTTCTTCCGGACGTTCACCCTTATGCTCGGGATCTCGATCTGTTCGGTCGTGGGTCTCTTTTCGAGTTAGTCTCCACCGCGACCACGAGTTGGGGAGCGAAGACGCTGGCGGACTGGCTTCTGTCGCCGGCCTCGCGGGACGCGATCCGCTCCCGGCAGGCCGCGGTCGAAGATCTCGCGCCCCGCCTCGACTTGCGCGAAAAGATCGCGACGCGCGCGAGCGCCGGGCGAGGTGCACCTCGAGTCGATCCAGAGGCGTTGATTCGGTGGGCATCGGCGACTCCGACGCTGTGCTCCGACTGGCGCCGCTACCTGACGATGGTCCTCGCGGTCTTCGCGCTGGCGAGCATCACGTTGTGGCTCGCATCGATGACCAGCCGGTTGCCGGTTCTCGTCATCCTTCTGCTCGAGGCGACGCTCGCGTTCTCCCTGCGCGGGCGAGTTTCCGAAGTCCTCGGCGCGGTCGAGAAGCCCGCGCGGGATCTCGCCGCGCTTTCCGAGCTGCTCGCGGTGCTCGAAAGACAGTCGTTCTCCTCCCCGCGCTTGATGACTCTGCAGCGGATGGTGGCGGATGGTGTGCCCGCTTCTCAACGGGTGAAGGGCCTCCGTCGACGGATCGATTTTCTCGACGCCCGCCGCAACCAGATGTTTGCCCCTCTGGCCGCACTGATGCTTTGGGGCACGCAGTTCGCCTTCGTCATCGAGTCCTGGAGAATCCGATGGGGCGGCCTGATACCGAAATGGCTCGACGCGACCGGTGAGCTCGAGGCGCTCGTTTCGCTGGCGAGCCATGCCTACGAACACCCAGAGGATTCATTTCCCGTAATCGTGGACGAAGCGCCGCTCTATCAGGCCGACGCCATCGGCCACCCCCTCATCCCCGAGGAGCAGTTGGTGCGGAACGATCTCCGGCTGGGAGGCGAGCTGAGACTCCTCGTGGTGAGCGGTTCGAACATGTCGGGTAAGAGCACGCTCCTTAGGACGGTGGGAGTCAACGCGGTGCTCGCGTTGGCGGGAGCGCCGGTACGAGCGAAGAGCCTGCGACTCTCCCCATTCGCGCTGGGGGCGTCCATCCGTGTTCAGGACTCGCTCCAGGAAGGCATTTCTCGTTTCTATGCCGAGATTACCCATCTTCGGCAGATCATGGAGCTGGCCGAAGGGGATCTACCGCTTCTCTTCTTGCTGGATGAGATTCTGCAAGGAACCAACTCTCACGATCGGCGGATCGGGGCGGATGGTTTGGTGAGGGGATTGCTGGAGCGGGGAGCGGTGGGCCTCGTGACCACCCACGATCTGGCGCTTGCCAAGATTGCCGACTCGCTATCCCCGCGCGCCGCCAACGTTCATTTCGAGGATCATCTGGAAGATGGGAGGATGTCGTTCAGTTATCGCATGCAACCCGGTGTCGTTCGGAAGAGCAACGCGCTGGCCCTGATGCGTGCGGTCGGACTCAAGGTGTGATTTAATTTCCGGAAACCATGAACAGCCGATTGGTCTCTGCCAAGCGGTCGGAAGAGGATATCACACTCGATAGCAGCCTCCGTCCCCAACGCTTTGCCGATTACATCGGGCAGAAAAAAGTCACCACGCAGCTCCAGATAGCCGTCCAGGCCGCACGAGAGCGCGGCGAAGCGATGGATCACCTACTTCTCTATGGACCTCCCGGTCTGGGAAAGACGACACTCGCGTACGTCGTGGCCAACGAGCTCGCGGTCCAGATCAAACCCAGCGCCGGTCCGCTCATCGAAAAGTCCGGAGACCTGGTGGCTCTCCTGACGAACCTGGAGACCCGCGATGTACTCTTCATCGACGAGGTGCACCGTCTTCATCCCGCGATCGAGGAAGTGCTCTATCCGGCGATGGAGGACTATCGCCTGGACATCATCATTGGTCAGGGACCTTCCGCCAAGTCGGTGAAGATACCGGTTTCCAAGTTCACTCTGGTGGGTGCGACGACGCGCGCGGGACTGCTGACGTCGCCGTTGCGGGCTCGTTTCGGAATCGTACACCGGCTGGATTTCTACGACGAAGGCGACCTGACGGCGGTGGTCAAGCGCTCGGCCTCCATCCTCGGGGTCGCCATCGATGACGACGCGGCGCCGGCCCTGGCGAGGCGCTCGCGTGGGACGCCCCGGATCGCGAACCGCTTGCTCCGCCGCGTGAGGGATTTCGCTCAAGTGAAGGCGGATGGAAGGATCACCGAGCCCGTCGCGCTGGAAGCTCTCGAGCTCTTGGAAGTCGACGAGCACGGATTCGACGAGATGGATCGTAAGATTCTCCTGACGATCATCGAGAAGTTCGAAGGTGGCCCGGTGGGTCTCGGTACGATCGCCGCCGTGATCAGCGAGGAGCGAGAGACCATCGAGGACATCTACGAGCCATTCCTCATGCAGATTGGGTTCCTCGACCGGACACCGCGCGGCCGCGTCGCGACCGAACGCGCTTACCGTCACTTCGGGCTGGTTCGCCCCGGCTCCCAGAAGCGACTCTTTTAGCCCTGCTCGTCTCCGACTTCGACTACGAGCTCCCGCCCGAGCTCATCGCCCAAGAGCCCCTGGAAAGGAGAGATCTCTCGCGGCTCCTCAGTCTCGAGGTCGAGACCGCGAGGATCCGCCACCACCGATTCCAAGAACTCCCCGCTCTCCTGCGCTCCGAAGATGTGCTCGTCGTGAACAACACGCGCGTCTTTCCGGCGAAGCTCCGGGGCCGTACCGAATCGGAGGCGGTTGTGGAGCTTCTGCTCGTAAGGCCCGGATCCGCGGGCCGCTGGGAGGTTCTGGCGCGCCCGGCGAGAAGGCTTCGGATGGGAACGATGGTGCATTTCGGACGAGGCGAGCTGCGGGCTCTCGTGACCGGCGTCGGAGAGCTCGGAAAACGAACCGTCGAGCTCTTGCACGAGGGGGACTTGGACCCGATCCTCGAACGCTTGGGCCGTACACCCCTCCCTCCGTATATCAAACGAGAGCCGTCCGGCCTGGGGAGAGGCCGGCGCGAGCGGGAGGATCGCGAGCGGTATCAAACCGTATACGCGCGAGAGCGCGGTTCGATCGCGGCTCCCACGGCCGGGCTCCATTTCACGCGAGGCATTCTCGATGAGTTGAAGACCCTCGGTATCGAAATCGTGGAGCTCACACTTCATGTCGGCTACGGGACCTTTCAGCCGATACGGACGGAGACGGTGGAGGAGCATCGCATGGAAGCAGAGCGATACACGATCCCACCGGAAGTCTCGGCCTCCATCGAGCGGGCTCGGGCCCGAGGCGGGCGGGTGGTGGCGGTGGGGACCACGACGGTTCGCGCCTTGGAGTCCGCGGCGCTCGAACCCGGCAAGGTTCGCGTGGGCGCGGGCGTCACCGAGCTCTTCATCTACCCAGGGTTTCGGTTTCAGGTCGTCGATGCGCTCTTGACGAACTTTCATCTGCCGCGGAGCTCCTTGTTGATGCTGGTCTCCGCGCTGGGCGGCGTGGAGGCGGTTCAGCAAGCGTATCGGGAGGCGGTTCGCGAGCACTATCGGTTCTATAGCTATGGCGATTGCATGCTGCTTTACTAGCCATCGAGCCAGTTGTCGTCAGATAAGGCCTCGGTTCATAATCGCGCCGTGAACGTCGATGACCTTCGAACTCTCGTCGCGGAGAGCGTCGCCCTCAAGCGAGATTTTTTCGAGAGATCGGGCGCCGCGGTCCTGGAGGCCGGGCACCTCATGGTGGGCTCGCTTCGCGCGGGCAACAAGATACTTGCCTTCGGAAACGGAGGCAGCGCCGCCGACGCGCAACATTTCGCGGCCGAGCTCGTCAATCGATTCGGTTTCGATCGGCCTGCCCTGGCCGCTATCGCCCTCACCACGGACTCGTCGATCCTGACTAGCGTGGCGAACGACAGTGATTTTCGAATGGTCTTTCGTCGCCAGGTGGAAGCCTTGGGATCGGAGGGCGACGTGGCCCTCGCCATCAGCACGAGCGGCAACTCTCCGAACGTGATCGAGGCCGTCACCGCTTGCCAGGAAAAGAAGCTCCGAACGATTGGTTTGGCGGGCCGCGACGGTGGCGCGCTGTCCGACCAGGTCGACCTTTGTCTCACGGTGCCACACCGCGAGACGTCACGCATTCAGGAAGTGCATTCCATGATCGTGCACGTGCTCTGTCAGATCATCGAGGACGAGCTCTTCCCGAAGGGCGCCCGGGCGGCCAAGTAGAGTCGATGCCCAAGTATCCGGTCGATCCCCTCGATCTGTCGGGTCTCCGCACGTATCCGCTGAAGTCTCGCAAGAGCAAAGTGGGATTGGATG
>JBOGJF010000386.1:0-3091 GCA_050747785.1 Vicinamibacteria bacterium | reverse complement strand
GGAGAGGATCTCGCGGGTGATGGCGGCAAACCCGCGCTCGGTGAGGCCCATGCTTCCCAGCGGATCCTGGTAGTAGGCATCGAAGCCGGCGGACACGACGACGAGCTCCGGAGCAAACTCCCGACCCACGGGCACGATGATCTCCCTGAACAGGCTGACGTACTCCGCATCGCCGAACCCGGCGGGCATCGGCGCGTTGAGCGTGAAGCCCTCACCGCTATCCCGTCCGACCTCATCCAGCGCTCCGGTACCGGGATAGTGCGGCCATTGGTGGGTGGAAATGTACAGCACTTCGGGAGAAGTATAGAAGGCCTTCTGAGTCCCATTACCGTGGTGCAGATCGAAATCCACGATGAGCACCCTCCTCAGGTTGCGGTTCCGGAGCGCATGCCCCGCCCCGATCGCCACGTTGTTGAAGAGGCAAAACCCCATCGCCTTGTCGGGCTTCGCGTGATGACCCGGCGGGCGCACCAGAGCAAACGCATTGGGGAGCTTTCCATCCAGAACGGTGTCCACCGCCACGAGCACACTACCCGCCGCTAGGAGTGCGGTATCTGCCGATTCCGGCGAGGTGACGGTGTCGCTGTCGATATAGGTTTGCTCCTGACCGCGCGTCTCCATGATCTCGTCGAAGTGACGCTCGGTGTGGACGAGAAGGATCTCCTCTTTCGTCGCGGCTCGAGGATCCAAGCGCACCGTTCGCTCCGCGATCTGCGGCGCGTCGATGGCACGAGCCGCGGCATCCATGCGCGCCGGGCTCTCGACGTGCCCGTCACCTGTCCGATGGTTCTTGAACCGAGGGGTGTAAATGACGCCGGTGGGCTTAGGGGAGCTAGTCAATGTCTGCTTTCGGGCAGAGGCTGAGCGTGCTTGTCATTGTCTTCTTACCGCCCTCCCTCCTCGTAGCGTTTCAAGAGTAGAGCCGCGTTCGTTCCACCAAACCCGAAGGAGTTCGACAACACGTGCTGCACCTCGGCACGCCGCGCCTTGTTGGGAACGTAGTCGAGGTCACAATCGGGATCGGGGGTCTCGTAGTTGATGGTCGGTGGCAGAATCTGCTCCTTCACGACAAGAGCGGAGATGCCGGCCTCGAGGCCCCCAGCGCCGCCCAACAAATGTCCCGTCATGGACTTGGTCGAGCTCACCGCCAATCGGCGCGCATGCTCTTCAAATACTTTCTTGATCGCCATGGTCTCCGTCCGATCGTTGTGGGGAGTGGACGTGCCGTGCGCGTTCACGTAGTCTACCTGCTCCGGCCGAACTTTGGCATCTGCCAGCGCGCTGCGCATGACCCGCACCGCGCCGTCGCCGTCCTCCGAGGGCGCGGTGATATGGTAGGCATCGGAGCTCATCCCGTAACCGGCAACTTCGGCATAGATGTTCGCCTCGCGACGCCGCGCTTGCTCCAGGCTTTCCAACACGACCACGCCGGCACCCTCTCCCACGACGAAACCATCACGGTTCTTGTCGAAAGGACGGGACGCCTTCTCCGGCGCGTCGTTTCGCGTCGACAGTGCGCGCATTGCCGCGAAACCGCCGATCCCCATCGGCGTGATGGCAGCCTCCGACCCGCCGGCGATCATCGCATCCGCATCGCCCCGCTGGATGATCTTCACCGCGTCCCCAATCGCGTGAGAGCTAGCAGCGCACGCCGTTGCGGTGGCGGAGTTGGGCCCCTTGGCGCCGAACCGGATCGAAACCTGTCCCGCGGCCAGGTTGATGATGCAAGCGGGAATGAAGAACGGTGAAATCTTTCGCGGTCCCCCTTCCAATAGGTTCCGGTGCTCCCGTTCAATGGTGGCAAATCCGCCGATACCGGAGGCGATGAGCACGCCCACCCGCTCTGCCGCTGCCGGCGTGATCGTTAAACCCGAGTCTTCCATCGCGAAGATGGACGCCGCCAGGGCATACTGGATGAAGACGTCCATCTTCTTGATTTCCTTCTTCTCGATGTATTGCAGCGGATCGAAACCCTTGACCTCCCCCGCGATGCGGCAGGAGAAGCCCGTCGCATCGAAATGCGTCACCGGCCCAATGCCGCCCCTGCCTTCGATGAGGTTCTTCCATGTTTCGCGCGTGCCGATTCCGACCGCCGACACCAAACCGACTCCGGTGATGACGACCCGGCGACTCACGCTTTCATCCTCCATCCAACTAGAAGCAGGCTATTTCTTTGCATGCCCTTCGATGTAAGAAACCGCTTCCTTCACCCGAGTGATCTTCTCAGCGTCCTCATCGGGAATTTCTAGACCGAACTCCTCCTCCAATGCCATGACGAGCTCCACCTGATCCAGGGAATCGGCTCCCAAATCGTCTACGAAAGATGCGTCTGGGGTCACTTGCTCTTCGTCTACGCCCAGTTGGTCCACGATAATCGTTTTGACTTTCTCTGGTATGCTCATTCCACCCACCTCACTCGAGTTAAAGAGCGCTCATTATAACAGTCCGCCCAGTTCGCTGACACGGTCAGACCGGTCGCGTCGGGACTTTACATACCCAAACCACCGTCCACCTGCAAAACCTGTCCGGTCACATAGCTGGCTCCTTCGGAAACCAGAAACGCGATACAAGAAGCCACGTCCTCCGGCCGTCCGATGCGTCCCAGGGGTACCGAGGAGATGAGCTCGGCCTTGAGTTGATCGGACAAGGAGTCCGTCATGTCGGTCGAGACGTAACCCGGGGCGACGGCATTCACGGTGATGTTTCGCGATGCAACCTCGCGGGCGAGCGACTTCGTGAAGCCCAGCACCGCCGCTTTGGACGCGGCGTAGTTGGTTTGCCCCGCGTTGCCGGTGAGGCCCACCACCGAGCTCATGTTCACGATCCGTCCGTAGCGCTGTCGGATCATGGGTCGCAGGGCAGCCTGACAACAGTAATAGAGACTGTTGACGTTCGTTGCCATCACGCTATCCCATTGCTCCGGTTTCATCCGCAGAAGAAGCGCGTCCCTCGTAATACCCGCGTTGTTCACCAAGATATGAAGCTCTTTCTCCCGACTCAATAACGTCTCGAAGCCCGCCTCCACCGCCGCTCGGTCGGATACGTCCATCGTCAGCGCCTGGACCGGGCGGCCGTGAGCGGAGAGCTCTTC
>JBOGJF010000385.1:0-10566 GCA_050747785.1 Vicinamibacteria bacterium | reverse complement strand
TTTCCCCCGTCTTGCCTGAGGATCTGGTTACAAGGCCGACACTTGTGGCGGGGTAGCTCAGGTGGTTAGAGCGAAGGTCTCATAATCCTTAGGTCGGCGGTTCGAGTCCGCCCCCCGCTACCACCGTCTGACCACGCTAACTCCTGGCACGCCCTCCAATGACGGTCAACAGCGGGCCACGGACCGTCTGACTCGGTCTAGTTTGGCCGCCACATCCATTGATGCCAAGAAAGTTCTCCACGAAAGCGTCTGACTCGATCGCCGCCCCAAGAATCCCCTTGACCTTTCAACCTGCAAGGAACTATTTTCGGGGCGCTCGCGCACCCCAAGGAGGGCTTTCGCGATGTCCCTCGCTTGCCGCACCAAGCTTGCTTCCTACGAAACCCTCGATCTGCCGGGGAGAGTCGCCCGGACCGCAGTAGTCATTCCTTGATTCATGGCATTTCGACGACGTAAGGGGGAACCATGAGAAATAGATTATTGGCTTCTCTTGCAATCCAGGCGCTGATGGTCTCGTCAGTCCTGGCCCAGGATGCCCAGAGCGTTTTGCAGGCCGCCGCGGCGGCCATGGGCTCGACCAACTTGAAATCCATCCAATATTCCGGGACCGGTTGGAGAGGGGCGGTGGGCCAGTTTTATAGCCCGGACCTGGATTGGCCACGATTCGAAATAACCAGTTACACGCGAACGATTGACTTCGAGGCTCAGTCATCGAGAGAGGAAATGGTTCTCGTCCAGGGGAACAATACCCCCCGCGGAGGGGGAGGAACGCCGATCGAGGGTGAACGGCGGGAGATTCTGCTCGTCAGCGGGGACTACGCCTGGAACATGCAAGGAGACAATGTGATCCCTGCGCCGGCCGCGGCAGAGGTGCGGCAGCTCGAGATCTGGCTCACCCCTCACGGCTTCCTCAAGGCGGCCATGGCGGGCAACCCGACGGCAATCACCCGGTACGAGTATGGAGGAGAGAAGGTGACGGTGGTCTCTTTCACCGCGCTCGGCAAGTACCAGGTGAACGGAACGATCAACAGTGAGAATCTGGTAGGGAGGGTACAGACGTGGGTTCCCAATCCCGTGGTCGGGGATATGTATTACGAGAACGTCTACACCAACTACAAGGATTTCGGGGGAGTGAAGCTCCCCACCTTCCATCAGCACCAGGACATCGATGACAACGAACGCAAACCGAACGTAAGTGGCGGCGACCATGCTTTCGGCCTCAACGTGACCAGCGCCCAAGCGAACCTGAGCGTCGCTGTTCAGGACGTCCCTGCTGCCGTTCGGGAAGCAACGGTCCCACCGGTCCGTGTGGAGTCGCAGAATCTGGCGGATGGCGTGTGGTACCTGGGAGGCTCATCTCACAACAGCGTCGCTGTCGAGTTCCGCGACTACGCAGTGGTCGTCGAGGCCCCCCTAAACGAGGAACGGTCCTTGGCGGTTATCGATGAAGTCGCGAGACTGATGCCCAACAAGCCGATTCGATTCCTGGTGAGTACGCACCACCACTGGGACCATATCGGGGGGCTGCGCGCTTACGTCCACCACGGCGCGACGGTTATCATGCACGAATGGAATCGCCCGTACTACGAAGAGCTCGTGATCTCGCGTCGGTGGATCCTGCAACCGGACAGGCTGTCTCTCTATCCGCCGGAAGAGATCGCCGAAGGCTACACCTTTGAGACCTTTCGGGAAAAATACGTAGTGACCGATGGCACGCGAGATATGGAGATTCACCATATCCAGGGCCTCAATCACAGTACCGGGATGTTGGTCGCGTATCTCCCTCAGGAGAAGATCGTGGTGGAAGCGGATCTCTACTCGCCACCGCGTGGCGAACAAGCGGCGCCGCCCACCCCTAACCGTAGCAATCGAACGTTCTACGACAACATGAAACGCCTGCAACTGGACATCGAAACAATCGTGCCCATCCACGGGCCGGCGGTTCCGATGTCCACTTTCATGAGCTTCATGGGCGAAAGCGACTAGCGCGGAGATGCCATCCGCGCGGTCGGGACGTCCAATGGCGGGGGCACTTCCTTCGTCCCCGCTTGCTGTGCTATTTTCTGTTGGAACTTGACAATCTGACATCGGAGAGACCGTTGGAGGGATGGATGAGCCTGAGAACGTGCGTGTTTGCCCTAGTCCTGGTGGGCGTGGCTGGAATTGCCCAGGCGGGAGCGGTCTTCCGCATCGAGGCCGAGGACCTGTCCGCCGGAGGAAAGGTGGAGATCACCGAGATCAAGATCGATGGCAATCGCATGCGAACCGATACCCATGGTGAGGATCCGACGAGCATGATCTTCCTCGGTGAGACCGACGAGATGTACGTGATCGATCACGCCGAAAAGACGTACATCCTGATGGACAAGAAGACGATCGAGGCGCTGGGTGCGCGGATGAGTGAGGCCATGCAGCAGATGGAAGCGGCCCTGGCCCAGGTGCCGCCCGAGCAGCGCGAGATGATGGAACGCATGATGAAAGAACGGATGGGTGGCATGTCCTCCACGCCCCCTGCCGAGCCCGTGGTGCGAAGCCTGGGTGAGAACGACAGTGTGAACGGTGTTTCCTGCGCTTGGAAAGAGGTCACGCGCGAAGGCGTGGTGGATTTCAAGGCGTGCGTCGGCAACCCGGCCGATATCGCGGGTGGCAATGAGATGCAGGCGATGGCGCTCGAGATGAAAGAGTTCGTTTCGGCGCTCATGGACGCCATGAGCTCGATGACCAACTCCAACATGTTCGGGAGCGTCCTGGCCGAGAATCCGGCGAACACCATGGAAGATCTCGGCGGCTTTCCTCTTATTTCCGAAGACTTCGACGAGGGGAAGCTCTCTCGGAGATCGCGGGTTCAGTCGGCTGACGAAGTCTCGGTCGCGGACGAGGAGTTCGTTCCACCAAGCGGCTACAAGAAGCAGGACTTTGGCGGGATGACTCGTTAGACCGCGATCTTTCCGGGGACGACATGAAGAGGGTGAAGCATCGGATCAAACAGTACCCTCTCGAGCAGGGCGCATTGGAAATCCAGTTCATCGAGGAATTCTTCGGAGAGTTCAACCGTAAGAAGACCGTCGATGAGATCATGCGCCGCCTCGGCGAGCGAAGTCACATCATCTTGATTGCTGAGGCGCCGATGCGTCAGGACCCTTCTCAGATGGTGCCGGTCTCGTACAAAGTAGCGCACGAGATCTTCCCGGCCGAGAAGAGCACGAAGTTAGCGGACTTGGTCCAGAGGCTCCACGGACACGTCACTTTCGACGGACGGCGGGTCCTGTACAGCTGGATTGGAGGTACGCGCATCGACTGGCGAGGGCAGGGCCACTTCCGAGCGCTCACCGAGCGGCAGGAGGTTTGGGCGGTTGGCGAAGGGTTTCACGAAGTCGTCGTGAAAACCAAGAACAAATTCTACGAGATGCGGAGCACGCTGGCTCGACTGAATTTCGACGTCATCAAATTCGAACGCCACGACTCGGACAACCGGGAATCCAAGGTCTACCTCAGCAAGCAGCTCGGGCCGGATCTACTGAAGGAGCACAAGAGCCGCGGGACGGTGACTCGGGAGGTGTGGGAACCGTCGCGTTAGGCGGGGAGCTCCGGAATCTCGTAGTCCGGGTCGATCCCTCTCACCTGTTCGACGAGCTTCTTTGCTCGCATCTGGAGCCCTTCGCGCTGGTAGAGCGCCGCAAGATATCCGAGATACTCGGGGTTGCAGGGGTCGAGCTCGGCGGCCCTTCGGAAGCTCTCTCCGGCTTCCTTGCGCCATTTCTTGTTCTTCAAGAGAGCGCGGGCCAGCAAGAAGTGATACTCCGGCTGGTCGTCCTTGACCTCGATCGCCTGCCGACAGAGCTGAATCGTCTGCCAAAAATCCTGCGTGTCATAAGCCCGTTGGGCGTGCTGGTAGAGCTCGAGCGCGTGTTGCTGTGCGTCGTAGCCATCGAGCTCACCGTCTCTTTTCATCGTGAGCGGAGGGGCGCCGGTGGCGGCTCTGTTCTTGCTCGCTAGCCTCTCGGAGAGCGTGTTGAAAGCATCGGTCGTAACCGCAACGAGATGGGAAAGTTTCCGACGGAACTCGGGGTCGTCGATCCCGTGATAGCGATCCGGGTGGCAATGCAGCACCTTCTGGCGAAAAGCGCGTTTGATCTCGTCCATCCCGGCATCGGGGGCGACACCCAGCACCTCGGCGGGGCCGAGCTTGTCACACTCGCGATGAAGGCGGTCGATCTCAGCTAGTTTTTCTTTGCCCGCGAGATCGATGCGCTTCTGGGATCGATCGGCAGTATCGAGCGAGGCGTCGTTCTGCGCCGTGCCGTTGAAGAGTACCAGACCCGAAGCGATGAGTCCGGTCAGGGCGAGTACCGTTTGTTGTTCGTCGAGTGGCGTCACGGCCAGGATCTCTCTTGGCGTCAGCTTGCCGTCGATCCGGGACAGGATGAAGCCCTGCTCGGGTGTCATCTTGACTGTTTGGAGTTGGTCGGAGATGTCGGGTGCAAGGCTCAACGGTCGGTTCTCGCTGTCAAGGGACGGGCTGGCCTTGGTCGACATCCTACGCTTTCGCCCCCGTGCTCGGCGGCGCCTCCTTCTTCCAACTCATGCTGAGGGTTTGACTTAGGACCCTAAAGGCAAGAAACGTGCCTACCAGGAGGCCTCTCCTTTTCGAGCCCCAAAGTCTCCGAGTATCTTGTGGTTAGGCGCCAAGACGGCACGTCGACTTTGGGGTCGCGCCCGGGGGGAAAACCCAACGCGTGGTTGTCGTTTTTCCGACTAGTGCCGCGAGCAGAGAGCCCGCGGCTCGGTTCCGGTGATGAAGGTCTCCGTGCGCACGCGGGGGCAGGAAGGACGAGCGAGAAGGCCGGTATCGGCATCGATGCGGGCGAAAGTCACGCCCGCGGGTGGCTCGAAGCTCGCCGTCTCGCGGCCCGACACGGCGGCCTTCATGAAACGAGTCCAAATCGGCAGTGCGGCTTGAGAGCCCGTGAGGCCTAGCGGTTGGTTGTTGTCGTAGCCCACCCACACCACGGCCAGTACGTCGGGCGTGAAGCCGACAAACCACGCATCCCGCGTGTCGTTCGTCGTGCCTGTCTTGCCCGCCGCCATGGCGTTGAAACCGCGCGAGCGGATCTCTCTCGCTGTTCCCTCGTCGATCACGCTCTGCATCATGTCGGTGACGACGTAGGCGCTTTCCGGATGGGCCACCGCATGACTCGCGGTCTCGACGGAATCCAACGTACGCCCGCGCTCGTCCTGAACCGAGACGAAAAAGCGGGGATCGACACGCACGCCGTGGTTGGCGATCACGGTATAAGCAGTCGCCAGATCGAGGGGCGTCATCTCGAAAGCGCCTAGTACGACCGACGGATAGGGCTGGAGATTGCTGTGTGTGCCGATGGCGTCCCAGAGGCTAACGACCCGCTCATAGCCCACTTCCTGACCCACTCTTGCCGTCGCGACGTTGAGGGATCGTGACAGCGCGTAGCGATACGTGACGTCACCCGCGAACCGGTGATCATAGTTGGATGGGGCCCAGCTTCGTCCCTGATAACGGAAGGTGGTGGGCACATCGCTCACCATGCTCGCGGGCGAGAAGAGCTGTCCGGCCGGGCCGCCGCTGCGCGCCACCTCGTAGCTGCGCTCGAACGCGGCCAGGTAGACGAACGGCTTGAAGGCGCTTCCCGGCTGGCGCCGGGCCTCGGTGGCGCGATTGAACTGGCTCGTACCGTAGCTTCTCCCTCCGACCAGCGCCAGGACGTCGCCGGAGCTCGGCTCGATGGCGATGAGTGCCGCCTGCACGTTGCGGGGCTTGTTGCTCTCCGCCAGTTTGTCTTCGATCTCGACCAGTCCTTCCGCGACCGCGCGCTGGGCGGCGTTCTGCAGATGACGATCCATCGTGGAACGCACGATGAGATTCTGATTGCTGGTGGACTCGGGAGGATAGCGCTCGAAGAGCTCCTGGCGTAAGGCGTCCACGAAGTAAGGGGCCTCGCCGATATCGACGGCCCCCGCGTCGGTGCGAAGCGGTCGCGCGGCCGCGGCCTCCGCCTCCCGCGGATCGATGAACCCGTGGCGCGCCATCTGGCGAAGCACGACGTCTCGCCGCGCCTTCGCCTCTGCCGGATGTCGGAAAGGAGAAGCAGTGTTGGGTGCTCGGATCAGCGCCGCGAGAAGAGCGGCTTCCTCCAGCCCGAGGTTCTTCACGTCTTTAGAAAAGTAGATGCTTGCCGCCTGTCCGACGCCGCTGATCCCGAAGGAGCCTCTTTGGCCGAGATAGACATCGTTGAGATAGAGCTCCAGGATCTCGTCCTTGGTGGCGCGGCTCTCTAGAATCACGGCAAGGAACGCCTCGAGGAGCTTGCGACGGATGGTGCGTTCCGGGGTCAAGAAATAGTTCTTCACCAGCTGCTGGCTGAGAGTGCTGCCTCCTTGCTGGATCTCACCGCTTCGAATATCGAGCCAGGCTGCGCGGACGATCCCGATGGGGTCGAGCCCGGTGTGCTCGAAGAAACGCCGGTCTTCGGTAGCCAGAACCGCCTGAACGAGAATCTGCGGGACGTCTTTGAGCGGCACCCACCGCTGCTTGGCGCGCTCTTCACCGAAAAGCGTGGTCACCGGAACGGCCTCGAACTCCACGCGGCGGAGCGCGTTTCGATCGGGGAACTCGCGGATCGCACCCACCCATTCCTGGCCGAAGGAAACGCCGATGATGTGGGGGGAGTCGTCGTTGCCGACATGCCGCAAGTGGATGCGAATCTCGTCTTTCGTACGGTAGAAGGTGCCTTGTTCTTCGACCGAGCTTCGGGTCTCCTGGTAACGGAGCGCGTTCAGAATCTCGATGAGCTCCGGCTCCGGAAGTCGCTGGCCCTCGCGAAGCTGGAAGGGGCGGGCATAGACCCAGCTCGGTCTTTCCTGGCGCTCGCCTTGAAGGCGCTCGGCGATGCGCCGGGAGAACTGGAAATAGTGAATGACGAAGACTGCGGAGAAATAGAAGACGACGAGGCTCACCAGGGTGAGAAAGGCGAAGGTGACCCTGAAACGAAACCGTGAATAGCGCCGTCGTCGGCTGCGTTTTCGCTTCTTCAATCGAATCTCGTCACTTTGATCATGTTCGTGGCGCCCGTCAGCGTGGCGGTGCCACAAACCACGACCGCGATGTCACCCGAAGCCACCATGCCCTTCTTCGACAGGAGCTTCAGGCCGGACTCGAGCATCTCATCCGTGGTGTCGCAGTGTGGCGCGGTCAAGGGTGTGACACCCCACGTCAACGCGAGCTGACGGTAGACGCGCTCATAGGGCGTGATGGCGAGAATGGTGGAGCCGGGTCGCGAGGAGCTGACCAGACGCGCGGTCGATCCCGACTCGGTGAAGGCGACGACGTATCTCGCTCCGAGCTGTTCGGCCGCACGGCACGCCGCCCGAGTAACCGCGCGCGCGATGGGGGAGCCCTCCACGGATTCCAGCTCAGAGCGGCGCCGGCGAGGGCCCAAGCGGGTCTCGGTGTGCTCGGCGATGCGGGCCATGGTGGCGACGGCTTCGGTCGCGTACTTGCCAACCGCGGTCTCGGCCGACAGCATGACCGCGTCGGTTCCATCCAGGATCGCGTTGGCCACGTCGGTGGCCTCGGCGCGTGTCGGCCGCGGCCGCATCACCATCGATTCCAACATCTGGGTGGCGGTGATGACGACGCGTCCCCGCTCGTTGGCGGCGTGGATGATGTCTTTCTGCAGCAGCGGAACTCGCTCGGAGGGGACCTCCACGCCGAGGTCGCCGCGCGCGACCATGACGCCGTCCGCGGCGTCGAGAATGGCCGCCAGGTTGTCGACCGCCTGCGGTTTTTCGATTTTGGCGATGATAGGCAGGTCGGAGCGCCCACGCCCGTCCAAGAACGAGCGCAGCTCTTCCACATCCTCTTTGGTCCTTACGAAGGATTGCGCCACGAAGTCCACGTCGAGCGACAAGCCGAACTCCGCGTCCCGCCGGTCTCGATCGGTCAGCGAGGGAATGGAGAGCATCACGCCGGGCAGGTTGATGCCCTTGTGCGATTTGAGCCGACCTCCGTTCACGACCCTGGTCTTGACGTCGCCGCCCGAGATCTTTTCGACCTCCAGCTTGATGACCCCGTCGTCGAGAAGAATGTGACAGCCGGGATAGACGTCCTTGGGAAGGAGATCGTAGGTCGTGGACACACGTTCGGTCGTTCCGATCACCGGTTCCGTCGTGAGCGTGAAGGCGGCACCCTCTTTCAGCTCGACGCCGCTCTCGTCCGCCACCTCGCCGGTTCGGATCTTGGGGCCGGGGAGATCTTGCAGGCAGGCGACCGCTCGACCCAGCCGACTCGAGATCTCGCGCACGTTCTTGAGGTTCCTTTGGTGTTGTTCTTGCGTGCCGTGGGAAAAATTGAGGCGTGCGACGTCGAGGCCGGCCTCGATGAGGCGCTCGAGCATCTTGGGGTCCTCGGTGGCCGGGCCCAGAGTGGCCACTATCTTGGTGCGACGCATGTCGATATTGCGGACCAGTATAGCCGATTTACAAAACGGTAAGACTTCCGGCCGGGCTTGAGTGAGAGAAGCGGGAAAGGGACAGAGCCGGGGAGCTAGGTCCCCGGCTCCATGCTGATTGAGATGGGCGGCGTGGCTAGGCTCGTTTGAGGAGACCGACGGCGAACAACAAAACGCAGGCTCCCGCCACTGCCATGATGATCGAACCCACGGTACCGTAGGCGGTGAGTCCGAGGGCCGCGAAGAGCCAGCCTCCCAGCACGGCACCGACGACGCCGACCACCAGGTTTCCGACGAGCCCGAAGCCTCGCCCCTTCATGATTTGTCCGGCCAGCCAGCCGGCCATGATTCCCACGATCGCGGAATAGATAAGATTCATGATACCCCCTCTCGTCTGGGGGGAAATATACCGAAACGAGGGCCAAGTCAAGGGCGGGCCGGACCAAAACCGCGGTTCGTTGACTTCCCGCGAGGCTGGCCCTATCATGGAAGAAAAGCCAGCATTCACCCATCACTTTGAAGACCAAGACGAAGACGCCGCTGACAGCCGAAAGCATCCCCGCGCCGCGCGACGTCCGCCGTAGCATTCTGGGCGCGGTCGGTAACACTCCGCTCGTGCAGCTGAACGCCGTGACCCGCGGCGTCAAAGCCCAGGTTTGGGCCAAGGCCGAGTTCCTCAATCCCGGCGGTTCAGTCAAGGATCGGGTGGGCACGGCCATCGTCGAAGAGGCGGAGCGGCGGGGTGACTTGAAGCCGGGAGGGACGATCGTCGAGGCCACTTCGGGCAACACGGGTGTGGGCCTCGCGATTGCCGCCGCCATCAAAGGATACAAATGCTGCTTTGTGATGCCGGACAAGATGAGCGAGGAGAAGATCCGCCTGCTGCAGTCTTTTGGGGCGCGGGTGGTCATCACGCCGACGGCAGTGGCTCCGGAAGATCCACGAAGCTACTACTCGGTCTCACGCAAGATCGCCGAGGAGACGCCCAACGCCATCTACGCGAACCAGTACCACAACCCGGTGAATCCGCTCGTGCACTATCGGACGACCGGCCCGGAGATCTGGGAGCAGACCGGGGGCCAGATCGATGCTTTGGTGGCCGGGCTCGGCACCGGGGGGACGATAAGCGGAACGGGTAAGTACCTCAAAGAGAAGAATCCTCACATTCGCGTCGTCGGGGCGGATCCGGTCGGCTCGCTCTACTACGAGTACTTCCGAACCGGCAAACTGGGCGCCGCGCACACCTACGCTGTCGAGGGGATCGGCGAGGACTTCCTGCCGTCGACGATGGATTTTGGCGTCGTGGACGATGTCATTCAGGTGAGCGATCAGGAGTCCTTCTTGATGGCCCGCCGCTTGGTGAAAGAGGAAGCGTTGTTCGTTGGGGGGTCATCCGGAACGGCGGTGGCAGCGGCGATTCGCTACGCCAAGGACTTGCCGGAAGGGAAGACCGTGGTGGTCATTCTTCCGGACTCCGGCTCTCGCTACCTGTCCAAGTTTCTGAACGACGATTGGATGCGACAGAACCGATTCCTCGAGTCGCAACTCGTCGAGGGAACCGTGCAAGACGTCCTGAGGGTGAAGCGGCAAACCAAGCTCATCACCGTATCCTCCCAGGACCGAATGATGGACGTCATCAGCACCATGAAGAACCACAACATCTCCCAGGTTCCCGTTGTCGACGAGGGAGAGTTGATGGGGATGATTACCGAGGTCGATCTCCTGAATCACATGGTCCACGAGGCGCCGCATCAGAAGGACGAGACGATCGCCGATCTCGTGACCACCGCGCACATGGAGGTGGTCGGGCCCCGAACGTCGCTCGAGGCGCTCTCGGAGATCTTCGCCCGCGGCCACGTGGCGATCGTGTTGGATGAACGCGAGATCGCGGGAATCGTCGCGAAGATCGATCTCATCGATTTCCTGGCCGCCCGGGTTAAGTAGCAAATAGTCTGAGTGCCGTGGGGCGCCACCGCGGCCTGGCCAACCCCCTCAAAGCTATCACCTATTTTGGCGGCCAGCTGGGACTACAGATCCACGAGACGCTCTCTTTCGTTAGTGCCGTGGGGCCCCACCCCCACGG
>JBOGJF010000384.1:0-4294 GCA_050747785.1 Vicinamibacteria bacterium | reverse complement strand
TTCTGGGAGAGGACGATGCGGCTCGGCGGCTGCGGGAAGTACTTGGCGAGGTCGGGATCTCGGGAAGTGGGTTATTGACCGATCCGTCCCGTCCCACGACGCTGAAGACGCGCATCATCGCGCACGGGCAACAAGTCGTGCGAGCGGATCGGGAGTCGAAGTCGGACATCTCGCGAGCGCTCGAAGCACGAGCCCTGGAAAAGGTCCGCGAAGCGCTCGAGCGCGCGACCGCCCTCGTGCTCTCCGACTACAGCAAGGGTACGTTCACCAAGAACCTTATCCGCGAGTGCGCGCGGCTGGCGCGACGGCGAAAACTGCCTGTCTTGGCGGATCCCAAGGTCGCCCGGTTCGACTTCTACCAGGGAGTCAGTCTCGTCACGCCGAACATCCACGAGACGGAGCGCATCTCGGGCACGCCGATCAGCGACGAGTCCGGCCTCACCCGGGCGGCGAGATCCATCCTTACCAAGCTGCGGTGCCAAGCGGTTCTCGTCACCCGGGGCGAGCAAGGCATGTCGCTCTTCGAGAAAGGCAAGCCGCCGGTTCATATCGGCGCGACCGCCCGCGAGGTCTTCGACGTGACGGGAGCCGGAGACACGGTCATCGCGACGATCGCGCTTGCCCTGAGCGGCGGCGCGTCTCTCACTGAAGCGTCACACTTGGCGAACGGAGCCGCGGGAATCGTCGTGGGCAAGTTGGGCACCGCGGCGGTGGATCCGCGGGCACTGCTCGATTCGATCAGTGACGGAAGTGGCGGACACCGGTAAAGACCATCGCCATGCCCCGCTCGTCGGCGCCGGCGATGACCTCTTCGTCGCGGATCGAGCCCCCGGGTTGAATGATGGCGCGCACACCGGCATCGGCCAGCTGCTCCGGTCCGTCGCGAAATGGAAAGAACGCGTCCGACGCCGCCACGGAGCCTTCCAATAAGCCCTGCGCTTTGGTGACCGCCAGTCGGCTGGAGTCGACGCGGCTCATCTGACCGGCTCCGATCCCCAACGTCTGCCGACCCTTTGCGATGACGATCGCATTCGATTTCACGTGCTTGGCGACCGTCCACGCGAAGAGAAGCGCCTCCATCTCCTCTTCCGTCGGCTTGCGCTCGGTCGGGATTTCCAACGTTGAGCGGTCCAAGACGGCCGTATCCCAATCTTGAACCAACAGGCCTCCGACCACCCGGCACAGGTTGTAGCCCTCCCAGTCCACGCGTCCCGCTCGGGCCGGATCATCGACGGCCAGCAGTCGGAGGTTCTTCTTGCCCGCGAGCTCTTCGAGAGCTTCGGGCTCGAACGCCGGAGCAATGACCGCCTCGAGGAACGTGGATGCCAACTCCTTCGCGGTCTTCTTGTCGACCGGACGATTGAGCCCGACGATGCCTCCGAAGGCGGATACCGGGTCACACTCTCGAGCCAGCACGTAGGCACCGGCGAGCGTGTCACCGAGAGCGACACCGCAGGGGTTCGTGTGCTTGATGACGACCGCCGCGGTCTGCTCGAACTCACACGTGAGCCGCCAGGCGGCATCGAGATCGAGAATGTTGTTGTAGGAGAGCTCTTTTCCTTGCAGCTTGCGCGCTCCGGCCACCGCGCGCGGCACGCCTCCCGTATCGCGATAGAAGGCCCCGGACTGGTGCGGGTTTTCCCCGTAGCGCAGATCCTGAATCTTCTCGAAGGACAAGGTCAGTGTCGCGGGCATCGACGGCTCGAGCTCGTTGACCGACAACTCGTCCCCTCGCGCTTCCAATTGAGTCATATAGGAAGCAATCGCGGCCTCGTAACGCGCGCTGGCCCGGAACGCCTTAACCGCGAGAAAGAGTCGCGTGGCGAAATCCATGCCTTCGTCCAGCTTGCCCAACACCAGCGGGTAGTCCCGGGGATCGACCACGGGGATCACGTGTCGAAAATTCTTGGCCGCGGCCCGTAACATGCTGGGGCCGCCGATATCGATATTCTCGATGATCTCCGCGACTTCCCCTTTCGCCGCTACCTTCGCCTCGAACGGATAGAAATTGACGGCGACGATATCAATGGGAACGATCTTGTTCTTCGCAAGCTCCTCGCGATCGGAGCTCACATTGCGGCGGGCCAGGATGCCACCGTGAATGAGGGGATGGAGTGTCTTGACACGTCCCCCTAATATCTCGGGAAACCCGGTGGCGTCCGACACTTTCGTCACCGGAATCTCTTCCTTGGAAAGCGCGCTGGCGGTGCCGCCACTGGACACAATCTGATAGCCTCGGTCCGCCAACCCGCGGGCGAACGACACGATTCCTTCCTTGTTGGCAACGCTTATGAGTGCGCGACTGCCCCGTTGCTCTCGAGACACGCTCATGTTCTTGTCTGCTCCAATGATCTGTCTGGCTCCTTGGTCAATTTGTCGAGGGTTGAGTCGAATTAGTCCCGCTCCCCGTTGCGGTAAAACTTATATCCGGTAAAGTCCCCGTTCGCCTCCTTCCAGGCGGACAGCCAAAGGTACGAGGCCGCGGTCACCCCCCGCGAGTAGCTGAGCGATGCCGAGGCGTAGGGCACCGAACGATAGTCGAACGCTTCTGCCGGCACCAGCTCGCCCTGTCTCCAGAATGCCGAATTGAGGAGGGGAACGGAGTCCTTGCTCGCCGCCGTGAGACTCCCGAGCAATGCGCGGACCGAGCCTCCCTCCACGGTGGAAGGAAGCGTCCAGTCGTAGACCAACGGGAACTCTTCGAGGTGAAGCGTCACGAAACGATGAAATTCGCCGCTGGCGCGGGCGAGCTGAGGGTCCCCGGCACCCATGAACGTCGGATCGGCGAGGTCGGCGGCGATGCGCAGCAGTTTCCCGAGCTCGACCGCTATTTCACTGAAGGGTCGGCGTTGGTTCACCTGATCGGCGGCGCCGTGCACACGCTGCTCGATGGCACGGGCCGTGTCTTCCGATATCGATCCGACCAAAGCGTCGCGCGCCAACGCGGAGGCCATCTCCCCCTCCAGCCCGGCGACGCCCTTCAAGAGATGTTCTTGGTTTCTCCACAACACCCGACGCATCGCCGGGGGCATGATGAGAAGCGTGTCGTATACCATGTTCCGATAGATGGGTGCGGGCCACGCCCAGACCGAGCCCGGTCCAGCGAGAATGAGCAGAAAGACGACAATGAGGAGACGCGTGCCGAGTAGCGACCGAAGACGGTAAGTCCGGATAGGGCGCCGGGCGATCACTTCTTCGGCCTAGCCACCACGGAGACCTTCCCGCCTTTCATGGAGACGCCGAAGTCGACGTCTTTGTAGCCGCCACTCCGCAGTTGTTGGGCCTGTTTGTCGAGCACGCGACGGAAACTATCGTAGTTGAGGTTGTCGGTCGACTGGCCTGCCTTCTGTTTGGCGGCCACATAGTTGTCGAAAACCGTGCGGAACGGATCGCCTCCGCTTGGCGCGGCGCGCTCGGTCGGCGGCGGACTCGGGTGTCCCGACCGCTTCGGTCGCTCCTCTCGACCTCCGGGAGCCCGTCCTTCTTCCTTGAGCCGCTCGCGACGGTTCCACATTTCACTGTAGGTCGTGAACTTGGACTGAAGCATCTGAAAAACGGACTGCTCTGCTAGATTCGAAGGGGGACTAGTATTGTAGCGACGGATGATGGCTTCGATTTTTTTCTTCGTGTCCCAGGGCGGTTGTCTCAGAGCCCCCGAGAACCATTGCTCGTACTCGGTCTCGAGCTGCTTCATGCCGCGTTTGAGCCGCTCCATGTCCTCGAAAAAGCCCACCCCTGCCTCCTCTTATGCCTCTAGCACGGTCGGCGCGTCTTCTCTCAATGCTCGCTCACTCCTCGTTCGCTCGCTGTCCTCCGCTCGCAGGCGGCATTCATCACGCGCACGGGGCCCCACCCCCGCTCGTTGCTCCGGCGACTTCGCGCCTCCGCAACGGCTGATGGCTCTGCGGACGGCGGCGGGCCGGGCTCGCTCCGCTCGCAGAAAACCATCGAATGTCTCACCTTTGACATCGGCCTACTAGCTCTAGTCTTCGCCCTTAAGAAAGAACCAGAAAAACGGCAACCAGAGCTCCCGCGCGTAGGGAACCTTCTTGTTCTTCACGAGGATCTCGCAGGTGGGATACTCGCCCACGTAGCCGAACAGCCGGTGGAGGTCCCCCACCTCGTTGACGGTAAACGTCGCATAGTGACGCAGCGAGCGGTCATGACCTTCCCGCCGGTAGCGCGGCGCCCGCTCCGCCAAGGTAACCGCCTCCTGGTACTTGGGGTCCTCGGTGGGACCGAAGACCACCGTCAGCGTGAACTCGCGCGGCGCCCGCTCCGGATAGAGGATCTC
>JBOGJF010000383.1:0-4236 GCA_050747785.1 Vicinamibacteria bacterium | reverse complement strand
ATCCGGTTGGGGAACACCTCGGATGAATCCCAGGTCCAATCCTCTACGGGAGTGAAGGCGCCAAATACGGGCGGCACGAAGTTGCACGCGGGCTCGGTGCTCCCGACGTTGTTGTCCTCACGCGACTCGGCAATGGCATCGGCGCGGTCCACGAAGAAATGGATGGGACTGGCGAAGAACTCGAGCACACCGGAAACCTCGGCAATATGCATCGCGGAGTCGCCCGCCGCCAGCCCTCCCTCGTGCGTGACGGCTCCGACCGGGTTGTCCACCGCCGCCTCGAAGCTGCCGTTGGCGTTGCGGTCTTCGAAGATCGCGACGTCGAAAGAGTCCATGACGTCCCCGAGACCGATGTTGACGAGTTCGAGGCTCAAGCTGCCGCCGAGCGCAAGGCTCTGCGCGTCGAACGTCGCGCCGCTGACGTCGATCGCCCCAACCGTGAGATCGGGAGGGGCTACAGCGGGAGCCACATCGATCACGACCTCGTCCACCGCGGTCAAGAGGCTGTCGGAGGCTTGGAGCTGGAGGTGGTACTCTCCTAGGGCATCGAAGGAGACGCTCGTCGTCGGGGAGAACCTATTGTCGAAGAGGGCGGTTCCCGGACCGCTCAATTGGCTCCAGGTTGTGACGAGGACGCTGCCGATGGGAAGGCCGTCGTCGGCCGCGCTGCCCTCGAGCATCGTGCTGAGCCCATCGAGCGTCTGACCCGGGCCCACATCCACCACCGGAGGTTGGTTGGGCCCGTCGACCGTCACGACAAGCTCGTCGAAGCCGCTGAGCTCTCCGTCATCCGCCATGAGCCGGAGGACATACCGGCCGGCCGCGCTAAAGGTGGCCTCCGTGTCGAATGTTCCGGCGCTCGAGAAAACGACGTCACCCGGACCGCCGGTCACGACCCAGACGGTCGTGAGCACGCTGCCTTCGGGCAAACCATCGTCGACGACAAAGCCCTGAAGCAAAGCAACCTGCCCCGTCGAAGAGAGCAGCTGATCGGGCCCCGCGTCGACCTGCGGTGCCCGGTTGGACGGCCGGAGCGCGATCGTGACGTCGTCGTGGTTGACGAGCTCCGTGTCCGTCGCGGTCAGACGCAAGACGTACTCTCCCTCGACGCCAAGCGTCACCTTGCTGACCGGGATCGAGGCGTCCTCGAACGCGACGGCGTCGGGACCGCTGACGAGAGTCCAGCTCGAGGACAAGGCGGCGCCGGCCGGTAGACCGTCGTCGAAGACCAGGCCATCGAGATCGACCTCGGTGCCGGATGGCGCGTAGAGATGGAGGGAGTCGAAGTAGCCGTCATTCGAGGCGCCGCTTTGGCGCCGGGCGATGAGACGGACCCGGATGAATCCAGTCCCCACCGGGGCCACGCGGGAATCGGTGACCCGTTGCCACGCGCCTTGAGAACCGATGGGCCCGGAGTCGAAGACATCCAGGACGTCCGTGTTGTCCTCATCGCGGTACTCCAAGACGACGCGGGCGGTGTCCGCTGCGCCGGTTGGGAAACTGCGGACGTAACCGTTGAACCGGAACTCCTGAGCCCCGGCATCGATGGAAGCGCGAAGGACGCGGACGTCCACGTCTTGTTTCAGCTCCCCGAGTGAGACGTTCCCGGCGTAGAAGTAGTGATCGCCGGCGTGGGGGTCGGGAGACTCCGATCGCTGAGTCCACTCGGTACCTTGCACCTCGTCCCAGCCGAAGATCTCACCGTGGACCAGCGGCAGCTCGTTGCCGGGGTTCGCGAGCAGGTTGAGACCGATGGGTGAGCTCTCGAGCACGAAGCTCTGGTCCGGCCCGGCATCCACGGCGGGCGCGAGATTCGTCGCTTGCACGCTCAACGAGACCGAGTCGGCGGCCGTGAACTCCGTGTCGCTCGCCACGAGCTCGAAGACATGGTCGCCAGGGTCTGTGAAAAAGACGCCGGATTGAGGTGAGGTTGGATCGGTCAGCGTGGCGGCGTTCGGTCCGCTCGTTTGCGTCCACGCGGTCGTGAGCGGCGCGCCGAAAGGAAGACCGTCGTCTTGAACCGCTCCCGCCAGAGTGGTGGTCGCCTGGAACGCATCGGTAAATGGGTACAACGAGAGCGCATCGAAATACCCGTCGTTCGAGCTCCCCGATAGACGGTTGCTGATGAGTCGGACGCGGACGAAACGGGTGCCCGGGGGAGATAAACGCGGATCGGTGAGTCTTAGCCAAACCTGATGGGAGTTGATGGGGCCCGAGTCGAACGTGTCGAGGACCGTGGTATTGGCGGCGTCCCGGTACTCGACGACGATGCGGGCCGTGTCCGGATCGAACGTCCTCACGTAGCCGATGAACTGAAGTCTCTGGGTCCCCCCATCCACGGCCGCCGCCAGAGCGGAGATGTCGATATCCTGAGCCAGCTCCACCTCGCCCGGCGCGGTGCCCGCGAAGAAGTGCGCTTCCCCCTCGAACGGATCGTTGTTGAGACGACGTGTCCAGCTCGTTCCGCGGACTTCGGTCCACTGAGGGATGTTGCCCCCGACCAGCGGATCCTCGGCGCCCGGATTCCGAATCAAATTGGGCGAGACGACCCGGTCGGGCCCGGCGTCGACCAGGGGCGGCTGATTCCGGGGCGTGAAGGCGACCTGCACGTCGTCGCCGATCGTGAAATCCGAATCGCTCGCCGTAAGGCGCAACGTGTATAAGCCGAGCGCGGAGAAAGTCGCGTTCGTATCCTCCGATTGCGGGCTCGAGAAGGTGACGTCGCCCGGCCCGTCGACTCGAGACCACTCGATGGAAAGCACGCTGCCCGGTGGGAGACCGTCGTCCGTCACGGTGCCATCGAGCAGCACGGTGTCGGTGGGTTGTTCGATCACCCGATCGGGTCCGGCGCTCACCACGGGTGCCGCGTTGCGCACGAAGGTAATCATTACTTCGTCGGACCCTTCGAGCTCCGAGTCGCTTGCCGTGAGACGAAGGACGTACGTGCCGGCTTCTTGAATGGTAATCACGGTGCTGATGGCATCGGGGTCTTCGATGACGAGGCCGTCGGGCCCGCTGACGAGCGTCCATTGGAAGGTCAGGATCCTGCCAACCGGCAGGTCGTCGTCGCTCACGGATCCCACGAGGTTCGCAGTACCCTCTCCAACGCCGGGTAGATGGACGATCTGATCCGGACCGGCGTCGACGGTCGGAGCCGCATTGGGACGGAATCGAAACGCGGGGGATCCGGCGCGAGCGCCATGATCATCTCGGCTGACCACGCGCCAGAAGTACGTGTCCGAAGCTCCGGGAGTGATCGTGTCGTACGTGGTTTCAATCTGGTCCTCGGACACGAGCGGTAGGCTTCCCACGGCGTTCGAGACGACCCAATGATCGCCGACGAGATCATCGGGCAAGGAAGCTCGGTTGTTCTTCCCGGAGTGGATGACGATGCTGTTCTCGCTCGGTGAGTAGGCCGCGGTCGCAAGGAGCCGCCCGAGCGGCGGCCCTCGCTCGGGAGTGAGACGGATCCACTCGGACGTCGAGGATCCGCCGTCCAAGTCGGTGAGCATCCAGAGGTCGTTGGCCACGAAGTTGAGACCGCTCTCGAGACCCGCGCTCGAGCCGCCGAAGACGAGGAGACGCCGCGCCGCTTCATCGTAGAAACCCGCGTGGCCCCATCGCGGAGCCGGCGGGGCCCCGGATGGCTCGAGCCGCGTCCACTCGGATGTCCCGTTCGCGCTGTCGGAGTCGGATAGGAGCCAAACCTCGTTCGAAACTTGGTCGTTCGCTTGGCGCCCGCCGAAGATCATGAATCGATGCGTCGCTTCGTCGTAGGCACCGCTGGCGCTGCTTCGCGGCGAGGGTCCGGGACCTTCCGGTGAAAGCTCTTGCCACGCCGGCGTGCCGATGCCGTTGGCGTCTTGGAGAACCCAAACGTCGTTACGTTCGGAGCCCGCTCCTCCCTCGGCACCGCCGAAGACGAGGAGTCGATTGCCGGCGCGATCGTAGGCGTAGGCGGCGCCGGCCCTCGCCATCGGCGCATCCGGAAGGCGAATCCATTCCGGTGTGCCTTCCGTGCCATTGGCATTCGTGAGCACCCACGTGTCGGCCAAAGCGCTGTCGCATGCTCCCGTGCAGCCTCCGTGGATGATGAGACGGTTGGTCGTGGGATCGTAGCCGGTTGCCGCTTGCTGGCGTCCCATGGGCCCGGCGCCCGGGCCGAGGGCAATCCAGATTGGAGCGCCGCCCGATCCCGTCGCTCGTAAAAGGACCCAGACGTCGTCCGGATAGGAG
>JBOGJF010000382.1:0-3638 GCA_050747785.1 Vicinamibacteria bacterium | reverse complement strand
GGTCAACGCTACTTGGTCGAGATCGACCGTGTCGTGGGGGCGATACTTCTCGGAGTCGTCACCTACGACGCCAACTTGCTGATCATCGAAGCTCTCCGGAGGCGCAAAGGCTAAGAGTGCCGACACTGGTCGTCGTTCGAAATCCAGAACAGTGGCCCTTCAAGATACCGGGAGTCGAGGTTGTCGACTCCCGCACCTATCTGACCTCGCCCGCGTACGGCGAGCTTAGGGGCGTCAAGGTCTTCAACCTCTCGCGGTCCTACAAGTATCAGAGCGCCGGATACTACGTCACGCTCCTGGCGGCGGCCCGCGGCCATCGTCCGCTCCCGAGCATTTCGACCATCCAAGACCTTCACTCGCGCTCCATGGTGCGCGTCGTTTCGGAGGAGCTCGAGGAGCTCATCCAAAAGAGTCTCCAGACGATTCAATCCGAGCGCTTCACGTTGAGCATCTATTTCGGACGGAATCTCGCGAAACGTTATGATCGGCTGAGTCAGCACCTTTTCAATCTCTTTCAAGCTCCGTTGCTGCGGGCACAGTTTGCGCGCAACGATAAATGGCTTCTTCGCAGCATTACACCCATCAGCATGGGCGAAGTGCCCGACTCTCATCACGATTTCCTTCTCCAAGTGGCGACGCAGTATTTCTCGGGGAAGCGAGCACGGGTTCGCCGCCGCGCCGCGATGAAATACGATCTGGCCATCTTGGTCAATCCGGAAGAGAAGCTTCCTCCCTCGGACGACAAGGCTATCCAGCGTTTCGTCAAGGCTTCCGAGCAGATGGGAATGAGGGCCGAGATCATTGGTCCGGAGGACTACGCCCAGTTGGCGGAGTTCGACGCTCTATTCATCCGGGAAACGACCGCGGTGGAGCACCACACCTATCGCTTCGCGCGTCGCGCGGCCTTCGAGGGACTGGTGGTCATCGATGATCCGGAATCCATCGTGAAGTGCTCCAACAAGGTCTTTCTCGCGGAACTGATGAGCCGTAACGATGTCCCGATGCCGCGAACGCTGATCCTTCACAAGGACAACCGCGCGGAGGCGATCGAACAATTGGGGCTACCCTGCGTGCTCAAGAAACCGGACAGCTCTTTTTCCAAAGGAGTCATCAAGGCCGAGACGTCGGAGGATTTCGACGGGAATCTCGATGCGCTTCTCGATGAGTCCGATCTCGTAATCGCGCAAGAGTTTCTTCCGACCGAGTTCGATTGGCGCATCGGTATCTTGGACCGCCAAGCGATCTACGCCTGCAAGTACTACATGGCGCGTCGGCACTGGCAGATCTACCAACACGAGCAGGACGGACAGTTCCGCGGGGGCCGCTGGGAGACCCTGCCCGTCGAGATCGCGCCGAGAAAAGTCGTGCGCACCGCGCTCAGGGCGGCGAATCTCGTCGGGGACGGGTTCTACGGCGTGGATGTGAAAGAGCTGAATGGTCAGCCCTATATCATCGAGGTCAACGACAACCCCAGTGTTGATTCCGGCGTGGAGGACGCGATTCTGCGAGACGAGCTCTACCGCCGCGTCATGAGCTCCATTCTGCGTCGGATCGAGGCGAGCCGGGCTGCAGCGGCCGTGTCGGGATGAGCACCGCCCGGCCGCGCCGCTTTTTCGAGGGTTATGGCGTCGAGCTGGAGTACATTCTCGTTTCTGAAGATACGCTCGATGTCCTTCCCATTGCCGACTGGTTCTTACAGGAGATTGCAGGCACGCAATCCGTTCCTTCCGAAGTGGACATAGAAGGCACCTCCTGGTCCAACGAGCTCGTCTTGCACCTCGTCGAGCTCAAGAACACGGATCCGGCTCCGACACTCGGAGAGTTGCCCGGTCGGTTCCAAGAGCGCCTGGCGAGCGCCAACCGGCTCTTGAGGTCACGCGGGGCGCAGCTGATGCCGTCGGGAATGCATCCGTGGATGAGGCCCCGAGACGAGACGCGGCTATGGCCCCACGAGGGGAGGGAGATCTACGAAACGTTCCACCGGATCTTCGACTGCCACCGGCATGGGTGGGCGAACCTCCAGAGCGCACAGTTGAATCTCTCCTTCGGTGACGACGAGGAGTTCGGGCGCCTTCATGCGGGGATACGTTTGCTTCTCCCCATCATGCCGGCCCTGGCCGCGAGCTCACCGATTTGCGAGAGCCGGGTTTCTGGGATGATGGACAAGCGGCTCGATACGTACGCGACGAACGCCCGCGACATTCCATCGATCTCCGGTGATGTCGTCCCGGAGCCGGTTTTCAGCCGGGAGGAGTACGAGCGATCCATCCTGGACAGAATCTATAGAGACATCTCGCGCCATGACGACGGGAGAGTCCTTCGGCACGAATGGCTGAACGCGAGGGGAGCCATCGCGCACTTCGACCGCGATGCCATCGAGATTCGGGTGCTCGACATGCAAGAGTGCCCCGCAGCCGATGTGGCCATCTGTTCGGCGGTGAGCATCGTCGTGAAGGAGCTGGTCGCGGAGCGATGGGTCTCCTATGCAGAGCAGAGGTCCTGGGAGGTCGAACCTCTCGCGCGAGTTTTTCTCGGCTCGATCGCGGACGGAGATAGGGCCGTGGTCGACGATGGTTCCTACCTCCAGTGCTTCGGTTTTCCGGACCGCAAGGCATCGGCCGGGGAGTTGTGGCAGCACCTGGTAGAAACGCTCGCCCTGCGGGAGCGGCCGGAATGCCGCCCGCTGCAGGTGATTCTGGACCAGGGGCCGCTGGCGCGGCGCATTCTCGATGCTTTGCATGGCGAAGCCAGGCCGGGCACGCGGGTTGCGCGCGAGGCCCTCGATCCGATCTACCGTCGCCTCTGTCGCTGCCTGGCGCTCGGGGAAATGTTTGTACGATAACTGGGTGGGATCGGAAGAGGCCTTGGCCGAGCTCCACGCGTCCATGAAGCGCTTCGCCAACGGCCATGAGGGTGGCGCCACCGCTAACACATTCTGTCCTAAGGACGTATAGATTTCGCTCAGAAATCTTGCTGCCCGGCCGTCATGGCGCTAGACCAACTCTCGGACCGCCCGTTCCGAACCTGCTTCCCCTCAATCCATCATCGGACTCGGTCCTGGACCGGGTGTTCGGGCCGATGAGTTGGGACGGCACTAGTCGTCTTGGGATTTCTCGAAGAGCCTTCGCTGCCCGAGCGACTCGTCGAAAAGCGGTACCGGGTAGTTCCCGCTGAAGCAGGCGGAGCAGAACTCGTCCTTGGTGTTTTTGACGGACGCCATGAGCGAGGAGAGGGAGAGATAGGCAAGGCTATCCGCACCGAGAAACCGCGCGATCTCCTCTATGGAGTGGGATGCCGCAATGAGCTGTTCTTTCTGAGGCGTGTCGATGCCGTAGTAGCAAGGACCCGTCGTCGGCGGGGACGAAACGCGCAGGTGTACCTCGCGAGCCCCGGCGTTCCGGACCATGCGGACGATCTTCTGACTCGTGGTTCCCCGCACGATGGAGTCGTCGATGAGCACGACCCGCCGGCCTTCGAGCACCGAGCGGACAGGATTCAGCTTGACCTTGACGCCAAAATCCCGGCTCGACTGAATCGGTTGGATGAACGTCCGACCGACATAGTGGTTTCGAATGAGACCGAACTCGAGGGGGAGACCCGACTCCATGGAGTATCCCACCGCGGCACCCACACCGGAG
>JBOGJF010000381.1:0-6618 GCA_050747785.1 Vicinamibacteria bacterium | reverse complement strand
GACGCCGTCGCCCTCGAAACCCTGGGCGTGCAGCGTGCTGGCACCGGTCAGAACGTTACTGAATGTGTAGTTCGTGGGATGGGCCCGTCTCGTTTCCGCCAGCTCTTCTCCGGTTGCGATCCGCGGCGAGATGCTTCCTCCGTCGTGTCCGATGCTGGCCGCTTCGATGGGACGCGGGGCGGGAACCCATTCGTCTCGGAGGATGGCCTCGACTCCAGCGAGCGCCTCGACTTCCGCGCGCAGACCGTGGGGAATGCTGGCCGTGAGGGCATTGACGTTGTCGTAAGTCTTGGTCACCGCGCCACCGAGCTTCTCGATGGTGTCCGTGAGCTCGTCTGAGGACCCGGCGCTTAGGATTAGGATGATCTCTTCACGCTCCGCGATGCTCTCCGCCGGAACCGTGAAGATCACGAGCGCGATCAGGGCAAGACCGATGGACTTGCTCAACACAATAACCTTTCGACTCGTGGCCGGGGTGAAGAAGATTAGATCAATTCTACCGGAAAGACGGCACGCTCGCCATGTAGGAGGGCGCCTACGATGTGACGCCGGTCACGGGTCGACTTCGACCGGGTGATTCGTCAGCCTGTGGGCTTGAGTAGGATCGCAGGTGAGCATAATCTCTCTCTGTGTCTCGAATAAGAACGCTACGGATCGCCGGTCCGGCGGGCCGCCTGGAGGCCGTCCTCACCGTCCCGGATGGAAAGCCCGTCGCTGGAGCGGTCGTTTGCCATCCCCATCCGCTCTTCGGCGGTACCATGCAGTCGAAGGTGGTGTTTCGAGCCGCCCGGGCGCTGGTGGACCAAGAGATTGTCGCGCTGCGGTTCAACTTTCGAGGCACGGGGGCGAGCCAGGGGACTCATGACGAGGGGAGGGGGGAGCGAGACGATGTCCGCGCCGCCCTCGATGAGCTCGCGAAGCTCTATCCGGGCTTGCCGCTTGTTTCGGGGGGGCACTCCTTCGGCGCGATCATGGCGCTTCGGGCGGGCGTCGACGATGGGCGAGTGGGCGCGATGTTTGCGCTCGGGCTTCCCATCGCTCGAATGACCGATACGTCCTTTCTCGATCGGTGCCACAAGCCGATCTTGTTCGTGCAAGGTGAGCGTGACGAACTCGGGAGCGCCGAGGCTATCAGGGCGGCGGCCGCGCGACTGCCCGACTCGAGCTCGGTTTCGATTGTTCCGTCGGGTGATCATCTGTTCAACGAGAGCCTCGACGAGCTCGAGCGGATCATCGGCTCGTGGGCGGCCGGCAGGCCTTGGCGGCGAGACGGGCAGGAATCGCGAGACGACTAGAGGAGGGAGAGATGCCCGCGGGTGAAGAGCTCTGACCAGGATGTGGGCGCGAACGTCACTGGATCGAGCTTGACGACGGTCCTCCGGCCGCGGGCGTAGACGTTCTTTCCCTCGACACTCGTACAAAGAAACCCATAGACGCAGCTCGACTCACCGAGTCTTTCCACCCAAATGTGGATCACCATCTCTCCGATGCCTCGGAAAGGAGCCGAGAACTGGGCCTGCGCCTCGGTCACCATCTGGAACTGGTCGGGGTTCTCGTCCGTGGGGACGCCCCACGGACGGCCGAGTGTTCGACAAAAGGAAACGATGGCGCGCTCGACGTGCACGAGGAACCGAGCGCTGTGGAGAAGCCGCAGCGAATCGAGCTCGTCGGCGTGGACCGTGCTTCGGTAGATGAACGTGGGTCGGGACGGAATTCGGTCCCGATCCTCCTCATCCGGTTCCTCGCCCCCTTGGCTCTCGGGTGAGACACGGCCGTCGTTCATGAACCCCCCCCACCGAAAATTATAGCATCTGATCTCCTGGAAACGACCTTGGCGAAGGGAGATAATGAACGACTGGGAATCGGATCGAAGGGGAGTAGACGATGAAGATGTTGGCACTGGTGATCCTGGGCGTGGGGTTGTTCGCGTTCCAAAACATCTCGCGCCAAAAAACGTCGCCCCCCGGGTCTTCGGGGAAGTGGAGCTACCCCCAAGCCCGCAAGGCCGATGTGGTGGAGGACTATCATGGGACGAAGGTTCCCGACCCTTACCGGTGGCTCGAGGATCCCGACTCTCCCGAAACCAGGGCGTGGGTCGAGGCGGAGAACCGGCTCACGAGAGAGTACATCGACGCCACTCCGACCCGACGGGAAATAGAGGCCCGCCTCACAACGCTCTGGGACTATCCGAAGTACGAGCCACCGCAGAAGAAGGGCGATCGCTACTTCTTTTCGAAGAACGATGGCCTCCAGAACCAGGCCGTCTTGTATATGGTCAAGAAGCTCGAGGGGGAGCCGATCGAGATCCTGGATCCCAACCGACTGAGCGAGGACGGCACCGCGGCGATCACGAACCGCGCGTTCAGCGAGGACGGCACGCTCCTGGCGTATGGGCTCTCGCATGGCGGAAGCGACTGGCAGGAAATCCGAATCCGGCGAGTCGACGAAGGTGAGGACTTCGAGGAGGTCATCCAATGGGCCAAGTTCGCCGGTATTGCATGGAAGCAGGATAACAGCGGGTTCTTCTACAACCGTTTCCCCACGCCCGGCACGGTGCCACCCGAGGATCAGAACAACTACAGCCGCGTCTACTGGCACCGGTTGGGAAGCTCCCAGGAGAAGGACGTGCTCGTCTTCGAGATGCCCGAGAAGAAGGAGCTGGGATTCGGGCCCTTCATTACCGATGACGGCACCTACCTCGTCTTGTACGTCTATCATGGCACCGACGACCGGAACGGGATTTACGTCCGAAAGGTGGAAAGCTCCGGCGACTTCGTCCGCTTGCTCGAGGTCGGGGAGTCGAAATACCAGCCGGTGGGTAGCGAGGGCTCGATCTTCTATTTCCTCACCGATCTCGACGCGCCGCGGGGTCGTATCATCGCCATCGATCTGGATAATCCGGATCGTAACCAGTGGGTGACGATACTGCCCGAGGGGCCGGACGTCATCGGCTCGGCTTCCATCGTAAACCATCGGCTCGTCATTCAGTTCCTCCACAACGCCCACGAAAAGTTGTCCGTGTACTCCCTGAAGGGAGAGTTCTTGAACGAGATCGAGCTTCCCACGATGGGCTCGATCGCGGGGATTACCGGCGAGTCGGACGACACCGAGATGTTCTTCGCCTTTACGTCGTTCGTCTACCCCACCACGATCTATCGCTACGATTTCGAGAAAAAAGCGTTAGAGCTGTTCCGCCAATCGGAGATTGACTTCGATCCCTCGGCCTACGAGACGAAGCAAGTCTTTTACCCATCGAAGGACGGGACCGAGGTGTCCATGTTCCTGACACACCGCCGCGATCTGGAGCTGAACGGCGACAATCCGACGCTCCTCTATGGATACGGAGGATTCAACATCAGCATGACGCCGAGCTTTTCCGTCTCTCGGCTCGTCTGGTTGGAGCGGGGAGGCGTTTACGCTCAAGCCAACCTGCGGGGAGGGAGCGAGTACGGAGAGGAATGGCATCGGGCGGGAATGCTGGAGCGCAAGCAGAATGTCTTCGATGATTTCATGGCCGCCGGCGAGTGGCTCGTCGACGCCAAGTACACGCGCCCCGAGCGGTTAGGGATCATGGGCGGATCGAACGGCGGCCTTTTGGTGACGGCTTGTTTGCTGCAACGGCCGGAGCTTTTTGGCGCGGTCGTGGCCGCGGTCCCGGTCACCGACATGCTCCGCTATCACCGATGGACGGTGGGGCGCTATTGGGTACCCGAATATGGAAATGCCGAGGAGAACCCGAAGCACTTCCGGTTCCTCTACGCCTACTCACCTCTCCACAATGTCGAACCGGGAAGGACCCATCCCCCGACGCTCGTGACTACCGCCGATACCGACGATCGCGTCGTTCCCGCTCATGGCAAGAAGTTCGTCGCCGCCTTGCAGGCGGCCGACTCCGGAGTGCATCCCATCTTGCTTCGGGTGGAGACCAAAGCCGGACACGGCGGAGGAAAACCGACGTCCAAATTGATCGAGGAAGCCGCCGACGTCTACACGTTTCTGCTCCGCAATCTAGCTGGGGAGTGAGCACGGCTAGCCCGGGCGGGACGGTATAATGCGGCTGGCCAGATGGAACGGACGAGCCCATGACTTCCACCAAGACACGAACCGAGCGCGATAGCCTGGGGCCCATCGAGGTTCCCGCCGACCGGCTCTGGGGTGCGCAGACCCAGCGCTCCCTGATGAACTTCAAGATCTCTACCGAGAAGATGCCTCCGGACCTCGTCCATGCCCTGATTCTGGTGAAGAAGGCGGCCGCACTCGTCAACATGGATCTGGGCATCCTCGACGGGAAAAAGGGCAAGGCCATCGTCGCTGCTGCGGACGAAGTACTCAACGGCCAGCACGACGAGGAGTTCCCGCTCGCGGTGTGGCAGACGGGGAGCGGCACGCAGACCAACATGAACGCCAACGAGGTGCTGGCCAACCGGGCCAGCGAGATTCTGGGTGGCGCGCGAGGCGAGGGGAGGTTGGCTCATCCCAACGACGATGTGAACAAGAGCCAATCGTCGAACGACGTCTACCCGACGGCCATGCACGTGGCCGCGGTCGAAGCGCTGAGGTCACGGGTGATCCCTTCCGTGGCCGCGCTGCGCGACGTACTGGCGGCGAAGGCCGAGGAGTTTCGCGATATCGTGAAGGTCGGGCGCACGCATCTGCAGGACGCGACGCCCCTCACGCTAGGACAGGAGTTTTCCGGCTACGCGAGCCAGCTCGACCACGGCGTCCAGCATCTCGAGGGCGCGCTTCCTCATCTTTATGAGCTGGCGCTCGGCGGGACAGCGGTGGGAACCGGTATCAACGCCCATCCCGAGTTCGCCGTCCGATCGGCCGAGAAGATCGCCGAGCTGAGCGGGCATCCCTTCTTCACCGCTCCCAACAAGTTCGAGGCTTTGGCGGCTCACGACGCGATGGTGCACGGCCACGGAGCGCTCAAAACGGTCGCGGCCTCGCTCATGAAGATTGCCAACGATATACGCTGGCTGGCCTGCGGGCCGCGGAGTGGCATCGCCGAGATCATCATTCCGGCCAACGAACCGGGAAGCTCCATCATGCCCGGCAAAGTCAATCCCACTCAGTCCGAAGCCCTCACGATGCTCGCCGGGCAGGTGATGGGAAACGACGTGGCGGTCAATATCGGCGGCGCTTCCGGCAACTTCGAGCTCAACGTCTTCAAGCCGCTCATCGCCCACAATTTCCTCCAGAGCTCGCGCCTCATCGCCGATGGCTGCGATAGCTTCCGGACGAATTGCGCCGTTGGTATCGAGCCCAATCGGGACCGTATTCGACACAATCTCGAGAACTCCTTGATGCTGGTGACCGCCCTGAGCCCTCATATCGGCTACGACAACGCCGCCAAGATCGCGAAGCTGGCGCACGAGAAAGGCAGGACGCTCCGTGAAGCGGCGCTCGAGCTGGGCCTGGTGACTGCGAAGCAGTTCGACGAATGGGTCCGGCCGGAAGACATGGTCGGACGGAAGAAGGGCTCCTAGAGCAGCTTTTCTGGCGTCAATAGATGATGTTGCTAGGAGTCAGCGTGTCAGACGCCGGGACGTTCGGTCACCGGCTTTTCCCCCGGGCCGGGCAACGGGCTTTTGTTGCGGGCGCCCGACTCTTCCTTGAGTAGCGCGCCAATGTCGGAGTAGGGGTAGATCGTCGGGGCGTGGTTCTGCATCAGACCTCCGGTGTCGGCGGTCGGTCCGTAGGTGCTGTGAAGATCGCGATGGAGCATCCGAAGCAGAGCGGTTTGCTGGCCCCGATGGTGGGCCGTGTGGGCGATGCGGCGGGTCATGACCCAGGCCCGCGTCCTCTTGACGTCGAAGAAATCCACGGTCTCCTCCCACCAGCCTTCGTCTTTCTCGGCAAGGGCGGCGAGGCGCTTTCCCGCGTTCTCCGCGTAGAACGTCATGAAGGAGAGGCGCGTTTCTTGAGCGGGAAGCGGGGCGTCGGTCACAAAGACGCCGAGCATGGTGGAAAACCAGAGGTTCTCGCTCACGCTCTGGTGCACCATGTGCTCCAAGAAGCTACGACCGCGTGGGTCCGAAGCGTGCGGCCTCCTTCTCAGATCCGCGTCGTCGAACATGGCCCAAACGCTCAAGACCTTTTCGGTTTCGGTGCGGTAGGTATCGATCAAGAATTGATATCGCAAGGCAACCTCCGCGGTTAGTCGATCCCTTCGATCTCGGCCGGGAAGAAGATCTCTTCGCTCACGTAAGGTAGGAGCTCGCGGACGCAGAAGCTCATCATTTCCTCTTCCATTCGTTTCTTGTAGGAGACCAAGCGGCCCCTCGCTTCCACCGGGCCGGCAAACAAGGGCTCCTCCGGATAGAGCCGGGTCATCGCATCGAAATAGGTACGGGGCAGGCGGAAAGGCCCCACGCTCACCGAGTGAAGCCGATCGGCCCGCAGGCGCTCGAAGACCTCGGCGAAGAGATGCCGGTATTGCCGGTGAAAGTCCTCGGTGAGGATCATCGGGTCGAAGCGAAGCCCGAGCTTCCAGCCGCGTTCCTGGAGGGTTTCCATGGCGGCGAGGCGTTGTTGGAGCGGAGGAACCTTGTGCTCGAGCGCTTTGCTTACCGGCTCCGGCGTCAGGCTGAAGGCGACGATGCAGTTGGCCAGGGG
>JBOGJF010000380.1:0-5113 GCA_050747785.1 Vicinamibacteria bacterium | reverse complement strand
CTTGCCAACACGAAGTCTTCGTCGGCAAGAGACCTCCGTCGCTTAGCCCCTAGCCGCGCGATTCGGAAACGCGTGGAACTTTTGGGTCTCCCGGCGCGTGCTAGACTCCAGGTTTCGACCTGCGCCCAGGAGGGCGGCCTAGGACTCGATGGCCAAACCGGTCATTCTCGCCGTGGACGACGACCCCGAGGTGCTGGGTGCCATCGCCCGGGACCTTCGGCAGCACTACGGCCGGGACTACCGCATCGTCCGGGCGGGATCGGGGGATCTCGCTCTGGAAGCGCTCAAAGAGCTTGCCGAACGTGACGAGCCCGTTGCGCTTCTCCTCTCCGACCAGAGGATGCCGCAGATGGACGGAGTGGGATTCCTCTCCGCCGCCCGCGCCACCGTGCCGGGCGCCAAGCGAGCCCTACTGACCGCCTACGCCGACACCGACGCCGCCATAGGCGCCATCAACCAATCCCAGGTCGACTACTATCTCCTCAAGCCCTGGGATCCTCCGGAAGAGAGGCTCTATCCGGTGCTCGACGACCTGCTCGAGGACTGGCGGGCTTCCTATCGGCCCGGATACGAGGGAGTGCGCGTCGTCGGAGATCGGTGGTCGCCGCGCTCCCACGACATCAGGGACTTCCTGGCGCGCAACCAGGTTCCGTACGAGTTTCAAGACGTCGAAACGTCGCAGCAGGCAAGAGAGCTTCTCGAACGCTCGAAGGTAGAGCGGAACGAGCTTCCCCTGGTGGTGCTTCCCGGCGGAGAGAGTCTCCGTGCACCCACGATAAACGAGCTGGCCGCCCGCGTCGGCCTCAAGACGCACGCCGCGGCACCGTTCTACGATCTCGCCATCGTGGGTGCGGGCCCCGCCGGCCTTGCCGCCGCGGTCTATGGAGCCTCGGAAGGTCTCCGCACGGTGCTCGTCGAGCGCGAGGCCCCCGGTGGACAAGCGGGAACCAGCAGCCGCATCGAGAACTATCTCGGGTTCCCCTCGGGAGTATCGGGCGGAGATCTGGCGCGGCGTGCCGTGACCCAGGCACGGAAGTTCGGGGTCGAGATCCTGACGCCTCAGGACGCCGTCTCGCTCCGCGTGGAGGGGCCGTACAAGCACTTGAGCCTCGGGGACGGAAGCGAGATCGCATCGCACGCGCTGATGCTCGCAACCGGAGTTGCCTGGAGGCGCCTTCCCGCCGAGAACGCTGACGCGCTCACCGGACGCGGCGTGTTCTACGGCGCGGCGATGACCGAAGCGGTGAGCTGTAAAGACGAGGTCGTCTATACCGTCGGCGCCAGCAACTCGGCGGGACAAGCGGCTCTCTACTTCGCTCAGTATGCTCGGCGGGTGGTGATGCTTCTGCGAGGCTCTATCGAGTCCAAGACGTCGCAATATCTCGTCGACCGGCTTCGCTCGACGCCGAACATCGAGATCCGAACGCCTGTCGAGGTCCAGGCGTGTCACGGGATGGAAAAGCTCGAGGCCCTGACCATCGCGAACCGAGAGACCGGTGAGACCGAGACCCTCGAGGCGCGCTATCTCTTCGCTTTCATCGGAGCTTCTCCCCGAACCCAATGGCTCGAGGGCGTCATCGAGCTCGATCCTCAGGGATTCATCTTCACCGGACCCGATCTCGATCGAAGCACACACCTCGGCGCCTGGCCGTTCGAACGGGCGCCCTACCTCCTGGAAGCGAGTGTCCCCGGCATCTTCGCCGCCGGCGACGTGCGGCATGAGTCGGTGAAGCGCGTCGCCTCGGCGGTGGGCGAGGGGTCGGTTGCCGTGCACTTCATCCATCGCTACCTGGCGAGCCTGTGATCCTTCTCGCCTCCGGAATTCCGCCGCACCTCCCCGAGGTCGTGGCCCTCATCGTCACCGGCACCCTCATCGCGTACGTCTGTCAGCGGGTCGGCTTGGTGCCCATCGTCGGCTTCCTCGTCGCCGGCGTGGTCATCGGGCCGCACGGGCTCATGATCGTGACGGACCAGGAGCTCGTCGACAACGCTGCCGAGATCGGCGTCATTCTCCTGCTCTTCACCATCGGGATCGAGTTCAGCCTGGAGAGGCTCGCCCGCATCAAGACGCTCATCTTCGCGGGGGGCGCGCTCCAGGTCGTCCTCGCGACGCTGGCGACCGCGGGCATCCTTGCATTGTTTGGCGTCGGCTGGAGGTCCGGGATCTTCACCGGATTTCTGGTGGCGCTCTCCTCGACGGCGATCGTGCTCAAGCTTCTCGCCGCACGAGGTGAGACCACTTCGCCTCATGGTCAGGTGGCACTCGGCCTTCTCATCTTTCAAGATCTGGCGATCGTGCTGATGGTCCTCCTGGTGCCCATGCTCTCCGGTACCGACGGCTCTTCCGGTGGGGTCTCCGTCGCACTAGCCAAAGCCGGTGTCCTCATCGCGCTCGTCCTGGTGGTGGCGCGGAGGCTCATGCCAAGATTGCTGGAATCCGTCGCCCGCACCTGCTCACCGGAGCTCTTCCTTCTCACCGTCATCGCCATATGCTTCGGAACCGCGTATCTGACAAGCCTGGCGGGCGTGAGTCTCTCTCTCGGGGCTTTTCTCGCCGGGCTGGTGGTGAGCGAAAGCAGCTTCTCCCAGCACGCGCTAGGAGAGATCCTGCCCTTCCAAATTCTTTTCAGCGCCATCTTCTTCGTTTCGGTGGGGATGCTTCTCGATCTCCGATTCGTCGCCATGCACCTTCCCGTGGTCCTCGCCTTCGTCGCCGCCGTCCTGTTGGTGAAGGTGGTCACCACCACCGCGAGCGTCGCCGCTCTCCGCTACCCGGTGCCGGTGGCGGCCGCTTCCGGGCTGATGTTGGCGCAGGTCGGAGAGTTCTCGTTCGTGCTCGAGCGCGCCGGGAGGGAGGTGGGGCTTTCTCCGGTCGGAAACGCCAACGTTGGGTCGCAGGCTTTCCTTGCCGCGACCGTGGTCCTCATGGCGGGAACTCCTCTCCTCTCCTCGATCGGTGCGCGATTCGCATCCGCGATCGAGCGCCGCATGACGCGAACGACTCCGATGGAGCCGGAGGGAGCCGTTCTCTTCGCGCACGCTGCCCTCGCCGATCATGTGATCGTGGCGGGCTACGGTGAGGCAGCGCGGCGGTTGGTACGGGTGCTGGATGGCTCCCGGATTCCGTTCTTGATCACGACTCTGAGCCCAGGAGGCGCGACCGCCGCCGAGTCCGAGGGTCTTCCGGTTCTCAGAGGAGATGCGAGCCGAGTACGTACGCTCGAGCACGCGGGTGTGGAGCGTGCCAAGATGCTGGTGGTTGCCGACGACGATCCGGGTACGGCGCGTCGCATCGTTGCGGTCGCCCGCCCCCTCAACCCGACGATGCGCATCGTGGTGAGGGCGCGTTACCACTCGGACGCGAAGTCTCTTCTCGATGCCGGTACGGACCGCGTCGTCACCGATGAGCTCGAGAGCATCGTCGCGCTCTTCTCCGAAGTCCTCAGCGACTACCGCATCCCGGCCGAGGAGATCCTCCGGCACGAGGAGACGATCCGGACGGGAAGCTACGCCGCGTTGACGCGTGAGGGCGGTGCCGACGAGCCCGTCACCCCTTGTAGCGTCGCGGACGACTGCCTCGCGACGCGCACCGTCAGTATTCGAGCCGGTGCTCCGGTTGCGGGTCGCAGGTGGCAGGAGCTCGGGCTCGAAGAACGCCTCGGAATCCAACCGATCGCGCTTCGGCGGGTGGGGACGGTGATCGACGAGGAGCCAGCCCGGTGGCGACTCGAGCCGGGAGATGAGATCGTGCTTAAGGCCAGCACCGCCGCCTTCGCGGAGTCCGCGGCCCTATTCGCGGTCGACGGAGTCGTAAGTAAAGCGGTCGACGGAGTCGTAAGTAAAAAGGAGGATGCGATGCCAGGACAAAGAGCGGAGTGGATCGATACCGAAAAGCCGATGGAGCTCGTCATTCAGGACGGGAACGGCTGCGGTCACTTGGACAGCATTACGCCGGTCTACCCCAGCGCCAAGGGCTGCGAGGACTGCCTTCGCATCGGCGGCCGCTGGGTTCACCTGCGCCTGTGCATGATCTGCGGGCACGTGGGCTGCTGCGACTCTTCGCCGAACCGCCATGCCTCGCGTCACTACGCGGAGACCACCCACCCCGTCATGCGGTCGCTCGAGCGCGGGGAGAGCTGGGGATGGTGCTTCGCCGACCAGGTGGAGTTGTAGTGGGAGGCCGCGCGTGAGTGCTTCGGAGCTAAGGGGCCTCGACGTCTTCGAGGGAATTCACGATGACGTTCTGAACCGCATCGAGTCCCTCGGCGAGATCCTGGCGCTCCCGCAGGGCGCCGAATTGATTCGGGAGGGTGACCCAGTAGACCACATGTTGGTGATCCTCTCGGGCACGGCACAAGTCTTTCTCAACGTCGGCGGGCACCGCGCATTCTACGACACGTTGCGCAAGGGCCGAGTTACCGGATTCCTCCCGTTCTCGCGCGTGACGCGCTCACCTGCACGGGTGGTGACAGCGGAACCGACACTCGCCTTCCGTCTGCACAAGGATCGCATCGCCGAGCTCCTGGCGTTGGCGCCGGTGCTGGGCCAGCGCCTCGTGGGAATCATGTCCGATCGAGTTCGCGAGCAGACGCGTGGCCAGCAGCATCAGGAGAAGCTGGCCGCGTTGGGAAAGCTCTCCGCCGGGCTGGCACACGAGCTCAACAACCCGGCCGCGGCGATCGGCCGAGCGGCGGCGAGTCTAAGAGAATTGCATGAGCGCCTTCCGCGGCTCGTGTCGTGCCTTGCCGCCCGCGGACTCGGCGAGGAACAGGTGCGTACCGTCGGGGAGCTTCGCCAGGCGGCGCTCGAGAGAAAGGAGCCACGACTCTCGGCGCTCGAGCGAAGCGAATTGGAAGACGCTCTCTCGGACTGGCTCGAGGAGCACGGAATCACCGAAGGCTATCGGCGCGCGGGGACCCTGGTCGAAGGCGGGCTCACCGGCACCGATCTGGAAGCCGTGAAAGCAGTGGTTCCCGAAGCCGCGCTTCCCGATGTGATCGCGTGGCTCGAGGCGGGCCTAGCCGCAGATCGACTCCTCGCCGAGATCGGAGGGGCCTCGGCCCGCATCTCCCAGATCGTCGCCTCGGTGAAGTCCTACTCCCACATGGACCGC
>JBOGJF010000379.1:0-7542 GCA_050747785.1 Vicinamibacteria bacterium | reverse complement strand
GTCCAGAGGTTTTCGTCGACGTTCGCGATGACACGCCGTTTAGCGGACGCGTCCAAATGAACTCCAAAATGCAGTTATCCGTGGGAGCGACCCGCGAAGCCGATTGAAGGCAGAGCAAGTGGTTCTCAGAGTAACGTAGCCTTGAACCAATCTGTTTCGAGCGAAGCATACGAACCCGTCTCGTTCCGTCGACTAGGCTTTGCTCTTTTGAGCATCGTTTCGCTGGCGGTGCTCGTGAGCCTTCTGCAAACGGCCTGGTCCGTCTTTCACAGCGGGCTCGCCCAGGCCGGACTCTACTGGGCTGTCCTGAAGTACCTGTCCACCGAGTTGTTCGACGCGTTCATGCGTGATCTACTTTTCCTCATCTATGTCGGGGTTCCTCTCGCGGTCATGTTAGAGGCCTATAGACCACCTTTCACCCGGCTCAAGCCGGCGTTGGTGGCGATCTTCGTCTGGGCGGGATTGTGGCCAGTACTTGGCTACGGTGGGAACGAAACCAACCTGGGGATTCTCGAAATCGGACTGTTAGTGATCTTCCTGATATTCCTGGTCTTCCTTAACCCGATAGCAAACATCCTGCAGAGTCTGTGGGGTCACGCGGCCTCGGTGATGAAAGCCTTCTCGATAATAGGCTCGTGGTTGGGGAGGCGTTCCTGCGCATATCCCGGAATCGCGATCCTTGCCCTGGGTCTCCTGGTCGGACCTCGGTTCGAGAGCCTCAGGGCATCACCGTCACCTCCCAGACCGAACGTGATCTTCTTCGTTATCGACGCTCTCAGGGCCGACCACATGAGTTCCTATGGTTATTCCAGACAGACCACCCCCTTCCTGGATGCATGGTCTCAATCCGGGTTCCTGTTCGAGCGGGCGTACAGTGCCGAGTCCTACACCATGGCATCCGTGCCCAGTCTCTTGACCTCTTTCTATCCCAACGTTCATCAAGTTCTCTACGATCAGCCGGTGATTGATACCCTGGCCGAAGGGCAGGTAACCCTGTCAGAGATACTCGATAACGCTGGGTACGAGACGGCCGCGTTCGTATTCAATCCCCACCTCAATGCGGAGTACAACTTCGCTCAAGGATTTGACCACTACGACGACAACACTCCATACCTTCCTCAGCCGGAGGGGATGTCTCACGCAGAGTACTGGGAAACAGCCGAGAAGATGCGCGTGAGGTCCTTGAGTTGGTTACAAGAAGCACGCCGTGCAGAAAGACCGTTTTTCCTCTACTTGCACTACCGGGACGTTCACGAACCGTACTTGCCGCCTCCACCCTACGACAAGGCATTTTCCGCAACCGGGCTCGACGAAACGCGAGACACCCGAGAAACGTTCCGGACCATAAGCGATCCGGAGGGCCGGGACCGTCAGTACTTTCTGGATCTCTATGATGGAGAGATTCGCTACACCGACGACAAGATACGTGTGCTCGCGGAGGCACTGACGTCGTTGGGGCTCATGTCCAACACGATCGTGGTCGTTACCGCGGACCACGGTGAGGCGTTCATGGAGGAACATCCAGATGCCACGCCACGATACTCCCATGGTGGGGGGCTCTACGAGGGGGATATCCACGTGCCGCTCGTAATCATGGATCTCAGAGCGGAGCCCGCTCGAAAGCGCATCGCGACACCGGTCAGCCTGGTCGACGTCATGCCTACGATCCTTGCCATGGTCAACGTGGACTACCGGGGCGATATTCAAGGCTCTTCCCTGCTGCCTCTGATGTTCGATTTCGAGAACTACCAACACCCACCGGTTTTTGCCGGAGGCAGGCTCGGGCGAGGTGCCATCATAGAGATGCCGTGGAAGTATTACGCGCGTATCGACCGTGCTACCAATCCCGACTTCGCCACACGCCCAGCGAGCTTTCCGCCGTTGCGCCCCGACGGTCAACTATTCTCCCTCACCGACGATCCACTCGAGACGAGGGATTTGTCCGACGAACGACCCGAGGTCGCGGCCGAGCTGCGGGGAAAGCTCGAGGCTTGGTACGAGGGTGGCAGTGCCTTTCGCTACGAGGTAAAGACCGAGGAAATCGACAGTGAAACGCTCGAACGCCTACGAAGCCTAGGATACGTTCAGTGACATGTGGCGGGACCTAGCATTGCAGCCTCTAGTCATTGTTCACGTATCCAAGCGTTTTCAAGCGCTCCAATAGATCTTCGTCTTGCTCTTCCGCGGCCGATCCTGCGCCCAGGGGTTCGAATCCGATCATCTGCACGAGAAAATAACCTGTTCCTGAAGGGTGGATCTCGGCTCGGAAGGTCTCGTCGCTGATCGTGACGGAGCCTACATTCATGGCCTCTCCTCGTGCACTCGTCCCGGGCTCGTAGTCGCTTCCCTTCAGTCGCGTGGCCTCACCTTTCTCAAGCTGGAACGTGCCACTACCTCTGATATGGGCGGTTACTCGGTACAGCCCGTTGGGAATCGAAAACTGAATCTCGAGGGGGAGCGCCGCGCCACCCGCCAAAAGCCAGTCCCCCTCCCAAGCCGTCGAGCGAAGCCAGCCTCCCTCCGCGTCCGAGGCCAAGGTCTTCGGATCCTGTGATTCCGGGACGTCGCGATTAAGCTCGAAGTGTCTCGACGCGATGGCGAACGGTGCTTCGGGCTGGTCGTGGTTGATCGCACTCGCGGCCCGGACGTACGACGGGGCAAGCCGAACTCGGTAAGCAAGAAGCAGGCGCTCGACCTCCTCCGGCTCCGACTCCCACAAGTTGGTCTGTTCCAAGGGATCGGCCGAGACGTCGTACAGTTCTCCGGTAGGACCGGCTCGCTCTGGAAGTGATTCCGAGAGAAGGACTTCGGGCGGATCCGAGAAAATCGCCTTGAAGCGCCGGTCACGAGCTCCCGACTGCCCAAACGCGTAGTCCTTCGCTTTGCCCAGGCCCTGAGCAACTCCGACCATGCTAACACCGTCAACGGATTTCTCCGGAGGCAGAGAGACACCCATAAGCTCGAGGATAGTTGGGAAGACGTCGACCGACTCTGTGAACGAGGATACCCTTTGGGGCTCGAGCCGAGAGCCGTAAGCCAAAATGAGCGGAATCCTGGCGACATCGTCATACCAAGGCCCACCATGCGCGAAGCGGTCCGATACTTCGAGCAAGTGCTCGCCGTGGTCCGAGGTAATCACGATCAAGGTCTGCGAGAGAAGCCCCTTGCCGTCGAGGTCGTCCACGAGCCGTCCTATTTGCCGATCGACGTAGCGAAGACTTCCGTCGTAGAGGGCATCCATGAATCTGCGGTCTTGAGCCGAGAGTGCGTCGCGGTTCGGTCCCGTCGGCCACCCACCTTCGCTGAGCCGGCCGGAATCGTGAGGCCCTTCGCCCAGGAAGTACTCGGCGTCGGGCGTGAGAGAATGGGGGAAGTGCGTGTCCATCAAATGAATGTAAAGAAAGTAGTCGTCTCCGCGGTGCCCGGCTATCCATCCTATGGATTCGTCGATGACTTGTTCCGCGCTAGGGTAGCCTTGCTCGTGGGGATAAGTGAGCGTGGACGAGAGATCGTGCAATTCGTCGAATTCCTTCGCGAAACGAGTTCCGGCACGTAGCCAGCTATGTGCCGAGATCACGGCGGTCAGGAAACCGGCGGTGGACAGTGCTCGCGGCAACGAGATCGCTTCGTCATCGAAGCGCTGCATCAGGATTCTCGGATCTTCGAACGGGACCGATGCGCTGTTGGGAAAGAGCTCTCTCGTAAAGTATCGCGAGTACAACAGGCCTGGAAGACTCGTACGCGTCGTCGTTGCTTGAGTGAAATGGTTTTCGAACCAGATTCCGCGCGCCGCAAGGGCGTCTATGTTAGGAGTCGTGGCGCGCGCATATCCGTCGGCGCCGAAACGATCGGCTCGCGCGGCGTCGAGAATGACGAAGACAACCTGTCTTGCCGGTTGGGCGCTATCCTGGGAACACGCCGTGACGCTTGGAAGAACGGCAAGTCCCAGGGCCCAGAGGACGTGCCGCCGACAGTTACGCACCTGGCTCATCTCCGCGGCAACGGCACTTCCTCACTGTCTTCCTGACGGGCCGGCTGAAAGGAGCGAATGGGCTCGGAGGTCCGGACCTGCTCGAGCCAGAAGACGCCATCGAACGTTGCACTATTGCCGCGGGTCGAGACGAAGTCGATGGTCCCGTCACCGTTCATGTCGTGAGGCACGAACTCGTCGAACATGCCGCGCTTACGCCGTGAAATATCATGGCGAACCCACCCGGAGCCCGCCTTCCCCGGATTTTCGAACCAGGCAATCCGACCCAGCGGATCGTTTTGTGAGACGTTGCCATCCATGTCCCGAGGACCGCGGCTGTATCCTCCCGTCATCACGTCAGGGTAGCCGTCATCGGTAATGTCGGCAACTGCTAGGCCAGCCAGGGAATCTGGCGAGTAATCTCCAATTCGGTGATGATTCCAGTTTCCGCCGCGATCCGTTGGTTGCTCGAGCCAGACAAGCCTGTCGCGAAAGGCTCCCTCAACCGTGACGATGTCCAAGCGTTCATCGCCGTTCAGATCCACGAAATCGAGCTCGGATCCGTCAACGATAGCGTCTTGGGGAGCGACCTCCCGCCCCACGGCTGCGCCTTCAGCAACGGAGTCCCACAGGACCTTCACGGGATGCTCGACTAACTCTCGCCCTGCCTCGCCAACCAGGTTCTCGAACCACATGATACGCCGCTCGGCGACAGAACCTCCCACAACGTCCAGGTCACCGTCACCGTCCAGATCGACCGGGTGCGCGTTGATCGGCCAACGAACCCGGGCCAGCTCGTGCTCGAGCCATGCTGCCCCGTCGAGCGGTGGTCCGTCGATATCGAACCAAGAAATGGGCGTCGGCTCGATCGCGGCCGCATTGGGGCTCTGTGCCCCCTTGTTGGCTGCTACAACCTCGAGTCGCGAATCTTCATCCAGGTCACCAAGGAACACGCGAATGAACGAGCCCCTGCCGGTTGTTGCGGCAGGGATCACACGCTGCCAATGCGTCGCCCGGGCATTCTGACCAGGATTCTGAAAGTAGATAAGGTGGGCCAGCTCGCAAGCGGCCACAACATCCAGATGCCCGTCGCCGTTCAAATCGCCAATAGCGACGTCCTCGGGGGCCGCCGCCTCGGCTCCCTCAGCCAGGGTCACGCGTTCCCATTGATCGGGGCTCTCTCCGCCAAACGCGATCCGGATATGACCATCGGGGACGCCATCGTACTCAGTGTCGGACTCGTGCACCGAAACGATGTCCACGTGACCGTCGCGATCTAGATCCGCCATGGCCAAGCCGTCACCGCCACGGATAGCCACGCCGCCGATGGCCTCGTCGTCGATGATGTGCTCGCGCCAAGAAATATAGGACCCGTCCGCGGACCGAGCCTCGGTTGCTGTAGACACCGCGGTGTTCCCGGCGTCTTTGGTGGTGGAAAGGAAGGACTTCTCGGAGGGGCTCCCACAAGCGGTCAATAGGAAGGACAGTCCGAAAACCTCAGGACCAAGAACCTTCATGAGGCCGTTCGTTCCATCCTGCCAACGCCCGTTTCCGTAACGCAACCTAGGTGCGCGATGTTTCCGAAGTTGCGGGCACCTCTTGGCGCACCGCGCGCTCTAGTTCCCTGTTAGCTCTATCGCCTTGCCGTCCACAGCGTCGAGGGTGACGCCGAGATAGGAAGCGATAGTGGGGGCGATGCTCCGGGAGTCGATCGGGCTCAGTCGGCGAGGACCGACGCCGGGACCCCGCGCCATCAACATACCCTCCGGCCGGTGATCTCCGCTTCGGCGTTCGTGGCCTTTCTTGGAGAACTCGCCAAATTTTGGTGACCAAACGGAGGAAATCGGTCTTTCCCGGTGCCATTCAACGATCAGGTCCGGAAGGTGATGGAGGTACTCCCCTTCATAGCGGTCTGCCGTCCTGTACACCTCCCGTACAACGGGCTCTCGTGTCTCGGGATTCCTTAACTCGAGCAGATCCTTGGTGAGGGCAGAACAGAACTTCTCGTAATCGGTTCCGCGGCGAACCTTTCCCTGGGGCTCGCGACCCGCTACGTTAATCCGGATGCCTCCAGCGGCGTCGTTGTTGGGAATTGCGAAGCACTTTCGTTGCTCGAAGCTATTGGGTGGTCCGGCCTCGTTACCGAGCAGTCGGGACAGTTTTCGCTTGCCGCGCAGCCACAGCGGCTCCGGTTTGCCAGAGCGCCGCCTGTCTAGAATCTCGGGCTTTTCGAGATAGAGGAGAATCTCGTTCAGCATGAAATTGCCGCCATAATGAGGACCCATACCGTGGCTGCACAGGACGATCGCGAGCGTCTCCGGACCCATCCGGCCTAGCAACTCGCACACGGCCCCGTCGAGCCTACGATAGACGTTCTCGACGGGATCCCCGAGCTCTCGCCGAAGTGCGGGATCGTGGTCCGCGTGAGCCGGGTCGTGGACATGCCAGAATTGATGTCCAGCGCAGTGGCTCTCGCTGAAGACCACCGCGAAGAAATCCCAGCTTTCCTTCTCCAGAAATCGACCAACGAGCTCGACCTTCTTGTCGATTCCGTTCAGCAACTTTTCCTGAAGCTTCGCGTCGCCCTCCGTGTCTCGCACCTGATCGCATCGACGGACGGGATGAATCCCGAACTCTTGCTCGATTTCTGCGGCAAGCGTCGAGGGCCAGGTCATGAAACCGTATGACGGATCGTGCGCCCCCCACTCCACGATTTGTAGGCCGTTGATCTCGGCTGGGTACGTGTGGGGCAAGTCGATGATGACGCACCTTTTGCCGGCCGCGCCGAGCGCATCCCAGAAGGGCCTCCGCTGTATGAAGTTTCCGGTCTTGGTAGACTCGTATTCATACGTGCCCGGTTTGATCTGCTCCCAGCAGTACCGTGCGTGCTTGGCAGGCGAGACGCCCGTATAGAGCGTCGGCCAGGTCGCTCCGACGAAAAGCCCAGCCGGGTTGATCGTGACGCCACTGGTTCCGCCTTCCAGAAGCAATTTGAAGGTCGGAAGACGACCAGCCTCGGCCCACTGTGTGACGAGGTTCTTGTCGGCGGCATCGATAGCGATAAACAATACTCTCCGACGGTCGCTCATAGGCCCCTCCCCTACTTATTCGCCGGAATGAAACAGGTCTCTTCTTCTTGCGTCGCTTGTCGCTCCGCAAGAAGGACACCGTGACAAGCCTTGCCTTATCGGACCTTCCGATCAGGCTACGGCTGGCGCACTCAACGAGTCACGGCAATACCGTAGTTCGAAGCTCTCTCTCTATCCTTGCGTAGCTGCCGAAACGCCTTCATCGCTCCGATCGTTTGTCGGAGATTCACATACTCCCTGATACCCGATCTCCCAACGACCCTCGCGCGGCAGTAGGTCAACGCACGTGAGACGGTCTCTCTGTACATCCAGCGCGGAATGCCCAGGATTCGCGGTCCGTCGAGCTCTTTCGCGTGTTTCGAAGCCTGGTAGAAGCCGTCGGCTTCGGACCGCGCCGCGATATGGCTGAGCGTACACTTCCGCGACGGAACGAAGTGCCTGACAGTAGCCCCCGGCAAGTACCATGGCGAAAAGCCTTCCGCC
>JBOGJF010000378.1:0-3480 GCA_050747785.1 Vicinamibacteria bacterium | reverse complement strand
GCTTGAACGTGATCGAGACGCTTCGGATGTCGCGGTCGTAGGCCGCGACCACTTCGACCTTCCCCTTCGTGAGAAGAGTGATCGCCTTCTGCCAGGAGACGACCCGTAACGGCTCGTAGGTCGCGTTGAGGAGGAGGGTTTGCTCCATGACCTACTCCGTCCCCCCGATGCCGCCGGCGGTGAGGGCCTGGGCGACACACGTCACCCGACGCATGGAACGGGTAGATTCCCGGAGCTGAGACTTACCTCGACCTCGTGCGGGCTTGATGACCCTCCGTGCACCCCATCCAAAGGAGGAGAACTCAAGTAACCTCCTAATGTTCCGACATCTGCCGCCACCTTGTCAAGCCCGCGGCCTGGTCAGGCTCGCGAACCGCGGGGGATGGGGTAGGATCGGAGCCGTGAGTCCATCCCGAGTCCACGTCGCCGTGGTAGGGGCCGGCGCCTGCGGCGAGGACGTGGCGCGCCAAGCGGAAGGGGTCGGACGCGCCGTCGCCCGGGCGGGTGCGGTGCTGGTCTGTGGGGGGTTGGGTGGCGTCATGGAGGCGGCGGCCCGCGGTGCCCGCCGCGAGGGAGGCTTCACACTAGGCCTCCTCCCGGGAGTCGACAAGGAAGCGGCGAACGAGTTCATCGACTGCGCCGTGGCCACCGGCCTCGGTCATTTCCGTAACTTTCTCATCGCGCAGACGGCCGATGCCTTGGTTGCCGTCGCGGGACAATACGGCACGTTGTCCGAGGTCGCGATGGCCCTCAACTTGGGCAAGCCTGTGGTTGGGCTCGGAAGCTGGGAGATCGAAGGCGTTCTCCGAGCGGGCTCACCCGAAGAGGCCGTGAGACTGGCGATAGCCGCTGTCCGCTAGCGAGAGTCCTCAACCCGCCCGCAGGCGCGGAGTCGCCGGAGGGCGAGCCGGAGCCATCAGCTCTTGCAAGCTCCCGAGCGAGGAGCGAGGGAGCATTGAGCCGTGCGAAGGCGTGGGGCCCCGCGGCATTGCGGGCCCCGCGGCATTGATGGTTGTCCTAGAGATACTGGCGGTAGAGGGGATTCGATCGGCAGTAGGCGAGGATCGCGCCGACGACCAACTTCGAGTCTTCTACGGACAGGTTGCGGAAGCGGAGACCGGCACCGGGAGGAAGACTGTGGACCGGGTGCTTCTGGTCGCGGTTGACGTAGACGACGACCGTTTCGATTGCGAGGAGGCGGTCGTTCCCGGGAACGCGGAACTTGAGGACCGTCTCGTCGCCCTCACCAATCGAGGCCTTGGTTTGCACGTAGACGCCCGCCACCGAGAGATCGATGAGTAGAGAGGGGTATTCCTGACCGCCGAGCGTGAGCGAGCACCGACGAACGAAGGGAACTCTGAGGGACCGAGGAGTCTTGGCGGTTTGGGCGGTCTGCGGTTTCAATAGCTGCACACCCGGACAAGCGCTGGCGCCGAGCTTCGCGATCCTACGTCTGCGAACGCGGAGCTCTCGTCCGGAAATACGTCGAAGAATGGGTCCAAAGTCAGTTCGTGCGGTATGCGCACGGCCTCGGATGGATTGCTGTCGATGATCAAGAAGTCCCTTCCGCTGGAGCGGGCGCCGGCGACGTGGGTTAGAACGGAAAATCTTAGCGTCGGGGGCTAGATCTGTCAACCCAATGGCCGTTGTGAGGAGCGTAGAGGGCTTTTTTTCCGTGCGAGCATGAAAATACGCGTACGAACGACCGACTCCGGTCCGCACTGCAATTCTTCCAGCGCCCGCCCGATGATCTCGAGACAGCGCCCGGGTTCAGGGGAGCTTCTTGAGCTCGGCCTTGATGTTCAAATTGCGGATAAGTCGGTGGAGGTAGTTGGGGTGAATCCCGAGAGACTTTGCGGCTTCCGTGTAGTTTCCCTTGGACTTCCTCACCGCCTCCACGATTAGGCTTTTCTTGGCTTCTCGGATACCGCGGTGGTAGCTCGTCGAGCTGGTCGAAAGGGACTCGCCCGGCACGGCGAATTCGGTCAGCGTTTCAGGCAAGTCCTCGGGCAAGACGAGATCGGTCGAGCCGAGAACAACGGCACGCTCTATGGTGTTCTCGAGCTCCCGGACGTTGCCTGGCCAGTCGTAGCCTTCCAACAGGGTAAATGCCTCTGGAGAAATGCCGGTGACCCGTCGCTTGGCTTGCCCGCTGAACTTGGTGACGAAATAGTTGGCCAGCAGGGGAATGTCCTCGCGCCGATTCCTGAGTGGCGGCAGCGTGAGGGCAACCACGTTCAGGCGATGGTAGAGGTCCTCGCGAAACGTGCCTTTCCTTACTTCTTCGGATAGATCCCGGTTGGTGGCGGCGATGACGCGGATATCGACGGGGATGGGCCTCGTGCCGCCGACCCGATCGAACTCTCGATCCTGGAGAACGCGCAGCAGCTTTGCCTGAAGATGGTTCGGTAGTTCACCGATCTCGTCCAGGAACACGGTCCCACCGTTCGCGATCTCTAGCTTCCCCTTCTTCTGACTGATGGCCCCGGTGAAGGCTCCTCTTTCGTGCCCGAAAAGCTCGCTTTCGAGAAGGTTCTCGGTCAACGTGGCGCAGTCGATCTTTACGAGAATGCTCCGGGACCGGGAGCTATTGAGGTGGATGGCTCTCGCCACCAATTCTTTCCCCGTACCACTTTCTCCCTGAATCAGAATGGTCGTGTCGGTGGGTGCCACTTTGGCGATGAACCGATGGACTTCGGTCAACCGCGGGCTTTCGCCGACCATACTGTGGTCGAGATCGTAATCTTGACGCAGGCGAAGGTTCTCCGCCGTCAGATCGTCCAGTTCATGCGCGTTCTCGAGAGCGGCTGCCGCTATTCCCGCGATGGCGGTCAGAAGCTCCAGTCGATCGTCCTCAAAGCGCGCCTTGGGATCCTTGGAGTCCAGGTAGAGGGCCCCTATCACCTGGTCTCCGCGTACCAGGGGCAGGCAGATGACCGACTGCACACCGCGGCTCGTGAGGCTCCTGGCGTTGCGGAGCTTGGGACTCTCCGTCACCCGATTGCTGAGGATGGCCGCGCGGTCCTTCATCGCTTGACCCACGATGGTGCGGCTCACCTGAACCGATCGTTTGCCCTCCCGCTCCATACCGAACGAAGAGGCGAAGACCCGTCCCTCGTCGCGCGGGCCAACGAGGATCGCCCCGCGTTCGGCCGGCACGATCTCGAAAAGCTGCGAAAGGATCTCTCGCCGCAGCTCGGTGACGTCTCGCGCCGAGGCGAGGGCGTGGCTGATCTTGAGGAGGACGCCGAGGTCACGCTCCAAGCGATCGGGGGCGAGCCGTGTCTTGGAGAGCTTCTCCGGATGAAGATAGACGGCATCCTCTCGGCGGAGTTGAACGGTGGGGCCGAACGGAGAGGCGTCTAGCCCCAGGCGCACCTCGGCGCCCTGAGCCGCAGTGTCCGCTTCGTGTTCCAGGAACAAGAAAATCGCTCCGGCGAACCCGATGCGGTCTTCATGCTGGAGGAGGTGTTCCTTGAC
>JBOGJF010000377.1:0-3323 GCA_050747785.1 Vicinamibacteria bacterium | reverse complement strand
CGTCCGACCTGCGTGGATAAGGTTCCGCGCAAGAGGAATCAGCGGGGCGCTAGTTGTCCTGTGTCAGAAGCAATGGTGATGGGCCGCAACAGACTTGATGAGGGGCCGTGTCACGTCCGCTCTCGGCCACACCCGGCTCGAGATTGAATCCGTATCGCTGATGAATCTCTTTAAGGACAAACCCGAAAGAGCTCACGAATGGTTCGCAGCACAAGACGAGAAAGGGGGAATGGCTTTTTTCAATGATACAAGGAAGGAACTCGAAAGAATACGGAAGAGACTGAAGCTCAACGAAGCGTACAAACGTCCATCGGGCCATGCACAACACGTTCGGATGGCTACCCTTCTCTTCTCATACCATATTACAGAGCCATCTGAAAAGGGGCGTCGGCTGCGCGCGCCAGACAACGAGTTCAATCCCAAAGATCCTCTCCGCTATTTCGACGCATTTATCGCGTTTCTAATAACCCAAGCGAGAGTGTTCGATGCGATCACACAGGCGTTCGAGGTGCAAAATCCGCTATGGCGCGTGAGGGTCACCGGATTCGGAATTCAAGCCAACGGTCTAGCCAAAGAACTAAAGAAGCAGTATCCGAGCCAAACTGAATCCATACGCATCTAGAAAGGGTAAGGCTACGCGGAAGTGCTCTCGGGCGGTTCTTGCTGCGTTGCTGCCCGCATCCAGCCCGCCACCAATGCGGACCCGTCATCCAAGACCTGATGAATCTCCCGAGCTTGTCCACTTAGGTCGATCGCAAGCTTGCTAAAAACTTCGTAAATCTCGTGAAGTTCCTCAGTTCTCTTTATCGGGCGTTCGTCTCTGTGCACAATCCCGTGTCGTTGTTTGTAGACGGCTACCACACGATCCAGGTTCCAGTCGTGAAGAGCCTCGCGGGCTTCATCCGTGAAACGATCAAATCGAAACGTCGCATCCACATTGAAGCCAGCCCGCCCACAAAGGTAGTCAAAGCGTTCTCGGATTCCCATGAACCCAAATCTCTCCACGTCTTTGGATCTCGACTCACTCAGAATGGCGTCGAGAGAGCCAAGCTCTACTAGCCGCTTCAACTCAAGGTTCCTCGCACTGGAAGCCCCGTAAAGCATTTCCACACGCACGTAAAGCATGGCGTCAAGGAGTCTTTCCAGGAACACGTCGAAGATTGTGCACAACGAAACGAGACCCTGGTTGACTAACCATTCGGGATACTGTTGGGCCTTGGCCTCGGCCCCCTCCTGAAACCGTTCCTCAAACGCACGTAGGAGGCCCTGGGTAAGCGGCGATTCCAGCGGAAGCTTGAAGAACCCGCGATTCCGCCCCCGTTGTAGGAGATCTTTTCCAAGCCGCTCGACGATCTGAGGTCTAATGTGCTCGTACCCACCAAGAAGGTCGGCCACATACAGGTAGGTGTCCGTCATCCGTTCGAGCGTCCGTAACAAGGGAACAGTGGGGCGGTGAAGTAGTAGGCATGGCGGCTAGTGTGAAAAGTATAGGACATTCCGATTGTCGGTGCCTCTTCTATCTGCCCCATTCGATTGAGCCCTGAAGGGATTGTAAAAATCGTGATGCGTGTATTTTCGTATGGCATCCGCGCGGGCTGCACCCTCATCGAGGCGTTGGGTTGTGTAGGCCTCGACCGATGCTGTGTGGTCGGAGTTTCGTCTGAGAGGAGGCCGGGGATGCCTCGCGGCCCTCTCGATGCGGCTGGGATCTCGGCGTCCATCGGTCCTGTAGTCTTGGGGGAGTTGAGCCAGCCACTTATCGAATTGTGGAGAGGGCTTGCGCGCGGTGTTTCGCCCTCGTCGCCGCCGGTCCAGTAGCTCTAGAGCCTGTTCACAGGTGGTTGTTCGAGCCGACTCGCGGTATCGCTTCCAGCCTCGATACCCCTCAAGCCACCAAACGCGGCCCCGCCGGTAGACACCCACAGCGCACCCCCACAGGTGCCACTATAAGTTGGTGGACGGCACCGGGATCGAACCGGCGACCTCGGCGTTGCGAACGCCGCGCTCTCCCAGCTGAGCTAGCCGCCCACAAAAGAAAGGAACCCGGATGCTACCATTTCCGAACTAGCCGGGCAACACTCCACGCTTTCGTAGTACAATGTGCCGTAAGTCATGCGCAGCGTGCTAATTGCCCTAGTGATGGGGTGGACCGCCGCCGGACCCGCCGCGTTAGCCCGTCCGACCAACCCGCCGGAAGATGTTCCGGTAGCTGAAATCGTCCAGCGGGTCGAAGCCCACTACGCCAATCTCCAGGATTTCCAAGCCGTTTTCACGCAAAGACTCGTGCACCGGATCGTGCATCGGACCGTCGAGGAAAGCGGGACGGTGGCCTTCAAGCGGCCGGGACGCATGCGCTGGGAGTACCGGAACCCCGAGAAGCTTCTCGTCACCGACGGCTCTAAGAGCTACTTCTATGTACCCGAGGACCAGCAGGTCATCGTTAGCCACACTCCCGGCGGGGCGATGGGCCTGACGCCGGACTCTCCCCTGTCGGTCATCATGGGGGAGACTCACCTCTCGGACGCCTTCGAGGTCACGCGCTCGGAGACCGAGCCGCTGGCGGGTGGGCTCGTGCTACGGCTCTTGCCACGCCGGCCCCAGGAGGACTTCGAGGAAGCAGAAATCGAGGTCCATCCCGGCGACGGACAAGTCGTGCGCGTCAGCCTGCTGGATCAGCAGGGTAACCGCACTGAGTTCCTGTTCGAGGATATCCGCGAGAACCTCGGCCTGTCCGACGACCGGTTCCGCTTCGAGATACCTCCCGGTGTCGATATCCTGATGGCTTCGGAGGCCGTTCCGCCGGGCGGCTCGAATTGATGGAAGAGCCCATGACGTTGATGACGCGCAGGCGAGTTTCTCCCTTCTTGCTCTTGATGTTGCTTTCGCTGAGCTGCCGTACTTCCCAAGACTTCCAGGCCGGCGAGGTCGCCGAGAAGAACGGCCGTTACGACGAGGCGGTGACCTACTACTCGAGAGCGGTTAGCGAGGACCCGGACAACCCCAAGTACGGGGAGAACCTTCGCCGGGCCAAGCTGCGGGCGGCGGAAGCTCACGCGTTGGAGGCAGTCCGATACCGGAACGCCGGCGAGCTGGAGGCAGCCCTTCGCGAGTTGGACCTCGCGCTGGCGATGAATCCGACCGATGCGAATCTGGCCGCCGAGATGGAACGTATCCAGCGCGCCATCCAGGAGAGGGATGCGGCGGCAGCCCTGACGTCGATCGAGAACCTGAAGCTCCAAGCACGAGAGACACCCTTAGGGCGCCTCTCGCTCGCGCCCGGAGCGGAACAACCGGCCGGCTTGCTCTTTCGTGAAGCCAACCTG
>JBOGJF010000376.1:0-2394 GCA_050747785.1 Vicinamibacteria bacterium | reverse complement strand
GCCCGACGTCCGGGCGGCGCACGAAGCCCAGATCGTGGCGGAACTGATCGCCGACGTAGAGATGAAAGAAGTAGGCGTGATGGAGGTTGCCCTCGTAGCTGAACCCTGCCCGGCCGGCCCAATCGCTCAACGAGCCATCGGTCGAGCTATTCATGCCGAAGGCCTCGATGCGGAGAGTGCGGGTCGGCTGGGTGAGTAGATCGAGCCCGGCGACACGATTGTAGGTCACCGTGCCGTCGGATTCTCGTCCGAAGTAGAAGCCTCCTAGGGACGAGCCGGGTGCGACATCTCGGGTCATGCGGATGGCGGTGAAGTTGTCCGCGGGGCGCACCACCCCGGACCGCTGCTCGAAGTCCCGGGTCTGCATGTTGAGCAAACCGATTCCCCAGGGACCTTCCCGGCCGGTCAGGCGAAGGCCGCCGACGACCGGGATGGGCTGGCCTTGAGAAGAAAGACCGATGCGGCGGCTGAAAAAGGGAATGAGATCTCTCCGGTTCTCCCCACCGGGTGAGGTGAGACCTATCTGAAAGCTACCCGGGCTCTCGAGGAAGAACTGGCGCTTCTCGGGGAAGAAGAGGCTGAATCGGGTGAGATTGATCTGCTGGGCATCGGCTTCCACCTGGGAGAAGTCGGTACGATAGGTTCCGTCGAGGACGAGCGACGACGTGAGGCCCCATTTGACGTCCACACCGGCATCCCCGCCGAAGTCATCGCTGTCGGGAAGGCCGTGCTCGGTCTCGGCCTTGGCGTAGGGCAACACCCGGACGTTCGTTCCAGAGCTCTGTGCCTGGATCCCGGTGAGCAGGCCCGCGTCCGAGACCCGGTAATGCGTGAAGGGCCTGGGGACCGGCGACCACATCGCCATCTCGTTCTCGCGGCGGATCATCCGGGACATCTGGAGTCCCCACACCTGCGCCTCCTGGGCAGGAAAGCGGAGTGTCTTGAAAGGAATGCCGAACTCCAGGCTCCAGCCGTTTTCCAGAATCGCGGTGCGGCAATACCAGACGCCGTTCCAGTTCGGGTCGTTCCTCCCGTTGTCGTAGGACTGCGTGTCTCGGATCGCGCCGCCGGGGTTGGTCAGGAAACCGAAGCCGGTCTGTCCATCACGAAAAACATCCAGCACCAGCGCGAAGGAATCGCTCTGCCGACCGTTGAACTCGCGCCTGAGCTCGTTGGTAATCAGCTTCTCCGGCTCGTCATCGTAAAGCATGGCGCCCACGTAGAGCATGGTGTCGTCATAGAGGAATCGCACCTCCGTGGGGCGGCTGGCGAGCTCACCCTCGTTGGGCTCTTGCTGATAGAAGTCGACCGCCGGCTGCGCCCGCTGCCACACGGTCTCGTCCAGACGACCGTCGACGACGATCTGTTCTTCGATGCGAACCGCTTCTACGCGTTTTCCAGCACGGATCTCGTCGTAGTTCTCCGTTCCCTGAGCGGCGAGCCACGAGCTCTGGGTCGAGACCCACGTGACCAACAGGATCCGTAGAGTCGCGAACAACGTGGTACGAAACCCCGGCATGTTCCCTATCTTATCGGATCACGGGGCCGAAAATGTAAGAGCTTGTCGTGATTACAACGCGAAATTAGAACGCGAACATTTGGGTGTATTTGACGATGAGGGAGCGGACGGTCGTATCCGGACCGCGCGTTTCGTTCCAGACCACGAAGATGTCGCTTAGCGGGTGATGGATGAGGTTGAAGCGGACGTTCGAGAGCCAGGTGTCGGTGTCGGAGTTGTACTGCACGAAGGCGTTCAGAAACATGCGGGGCGTGAAGGACCAATCGAGATTCATGCCTCCGAGATGCGTGACGAAGGCCCCTTCCGGCAAGTCCACGCTGTTCCTCTCGAAGCTCCCGCTTACCGCGATGTGCTCGCTGAATCGCACTCTGAGACCGCCGCTCACCGACTTGCGATCGCCACTCCAGAAAGAGCCGCTTCCGAACTGAATGTCTCCAGAGAGTGGTGCGCTGACGTTCGATTGATAGCGGACCCGCGCTTCTCCGAAGTCGTACTCGCCGATGGGAATGACGACGCCATCGCTGATCTCGAAGGGCTCGGTCAGAAGCTCGTAGGTGTCGTCGTAATTGACCGAGAAAACCCCGCCATCCTGGAAGCCCATGTTATAGGACAAGCCACCGACCCGAGTTTCGAGCTCCTGGTACTCGCTGTCCTGAACGGCTTCGAGCGTGGCACCGAAGGTATGCTCGCGGACCCACTGGGACATGGCCTGCGGACGGAAGACCCGCTCGTACTTGCCGAAGGTGAGCCCCACATCCTGGCGGCGCACGAAGCCCAGGTCGTGGCGGAATTGATCGCCGACGTAGAGATGAAAGAAGTAGGCGTGATGGAGGTTGCCCTCGTAGCTGAACCCTGCCCGGCCGGCCCAATCGCTC
>JBOGJF010000375.1:0-8178 GCA_050747785.1 Vicinamibacteria bacterium | reverse complement strand
GCCTTGATACGGTGCAACGGCTGGCGGGGATCCCCGTCGAGCTCTCGTGAGGCGGTGTATGAAATCCGAGGCATTTCCAGGCCCCTCCCGCTGTGGGATGGTCCTCTGCACGATGGAGAGCCACCGTGGGGTCTTCGAGGATCTCGAGGAGTTCGTGGCGGATCACCGCACGTGCGGCACCCTCACGGGCGGCGTCGGCGATCCGTCCGCCGACGGCTACCTCTTGTGGGTCGCCTGCTCGTGCGGTGTGGCATTCGAGAGGTGGGTGACGCCCGCGGCGGCCACAGATGACCTTCTTAGATCGGGCTTGCTCGCCTTGCCGAACTGATGCCGGCCAGTCGTGGGGGACGTTCGTGCCGGGCGTGGCTCCCACCAACGTGACGTCAGAGACGGGCCCAACATGTAACTGCGTGATATCGCGGGTGTTACGGGCGGCAGGCGGGCCAGGTTGTTGAAAATTCTCCCCCTGATCGGTTCGACACGCTAAACTAGCATGGTTATTGGCCCGCGTAAGCGGCGGTGTCGCCGAACGCGCGGTCTCGACAATGCTCCTACTGACGCGGAGTTGAATCCGCCTGAAGAGGGAACGCTTCGCCGGTCAGCTATCTCCAACCTACCCGCCTCTACCGCTAGTGTTCCGCGAATGATTCGCGAACTCACGACCCCCGAAAAGCTGAGCAGGATCGACGAGCTTCTCGAGGCGCGTTACGCGTCCACCCCGCTCGGGAACAAGGAGGATCCGCTCGACGAGTTGATCTACATCCTCCTGAGCGTTCAAACCCAGGCCACTGGGTTCGATCGAAGCTATGACTCGTTGCGAAAAGCATACCCGAGCTGGCGCGCTGTACTCGATGCCGCAACCGCATCGCTTGTCCGCATCCTCAAACCTTCCGGCCTCGCAAAGCAGAAGGCTCCACGACTGAAAGCCATTCTGAGCAAGATCCTTCGAGATGCGAGGGCGATTGCGGCGGCCCGAGGTGCCGATCCAGATAGGATCAAGGAGCCATCCCTTTCCTTTCTGAACAAGCTCTCAGACGAAGACGCGGAAAGGTACCTGCTCTCGCTGCCCGGCGTAGGACCGAAGACCGCGCGTTGCGTCCTCGTGTACTCGCTAAAACGAGCGGTCTTTCCAGTCGACATCAACGTCTACAGGGTCTTCACACGCCTGGGAATCGTGCCAAGACTTCCGTGGAAGCGGGCACACAATCCCTACCAGGCCGTTGTTCCGCCCCAAATGCGCCACCGGCTTCATGTGAACCTCGTCCACCACGGGCGTGCGGTGTGCAAGCCAGTGCAGCCCAATTGTCACGAATGCTCGCTGGTTTCCTTCTGCAAAACTGGCCTCACCAGGCATCGAAGCAGGCCGAAGAATCCGCGTGTGGCCGTCGATTTGTTTTCAGGTGCGGGAAGTCTTTCAGCCGGCTTCAAAGCCGCAGGCTGGGACATATTGTTTGCGGCGGAGATCGACCGGCCTGCTGCCCAAACGTATCGCCACAATCATCCGGGCACACCTGTGTTCGAGACCGATGTCGCACGTCTCAAAGCCGCCGAAATGCTGTCAGTGATCGGACGCCGCAAAGGCCAGATCACCGCCGTGATTGGCGGTCCGCCGTGCCAGGGATATAGTGCCGCGGGCAAGCGTTTACCACATGCTCCGACGAACTATCTTTACCGGCCTTTCGTGACACTCGCGAGAAATCTCGGCGCCCAGCTGGTCCTCATGGAGAATGTTCCGGGAATCCAGCTGGTAAACGGCACTGGCTTTGTTCCGAGGATACTCGCCCATTTCCGACGCTTAGGATATTCAGCCGATTCTTTTCTTCTGAACGCCGCGCAGTACGGTGTTCCTCAGGAGCGCCGTAGGCTCATATTCATAGGTTTGGCAAAGCGTCTCGGACGGAGTCCCACGTGCCCGCCGCCGGAATTCGCTGACCCGCAAGTCAAGCGGTCCAGGCTGCCGAAGGCTCCTACGGTTCGGGACGTACTGAGGGGTCTTCCGCGGATACGAGCTGGAGGAGGGGCTAACGTTCTCACCCGTCCGCAAGGGGAGCTTTATAACCACTGGGGCATGAGACATTCGCGTCGCGTGATCGCGAAGCTTAGACGGATTCCGCGAGGCAAGGGGCCAATCTCCTATAAGCGGCTTACCTGGCGGTATGCGGGGACCCTCATCGCGGGTCACAGGGCCTTGCCGGTTCATCCTGGTATCCCGCGAACAATTACAGTGCGAGAGGCAGCTCGAATACAAACAATACCCGATTCGTACCGGTTCCTTGGCCCTCAGTGGCTTCAGCCGCTCCAGGTTGCCGACGCTGTTCCGTTCCTTCTTGCGCGTGCACTGGCAAGGCATGCGCTTCAAATGCTTGGCGCCGGCCATCAGCGCCAATTAAGCGACGCGGTCAACTCTGCGGGGAGCGACGGCTGGCCTGCGGCGCGTCTCAAGGCGCTGGCCAACCAGGTGTTACATGCCGCGTGAACCCCTAAACGTTGCGGCGTCGATCATCGCGGACATCAGTGCGGGAATCTACCGCTCTCCAGCGGGCGCGCTTAAGGAACTCATCAGCAATGCGTTCGACGCCGATGCACCAAGCGTCCGCATCTCTACTGGCTGGCCGAAGTTCAAGACGTTCACGTGCACCGACGATGGCAGGGGAATGAAGCCGGACGAGTTCCGGGAGATCATGGGGCATATCGGCGGTAGTGCCAAGCGGGACGCCGGCGAGCTCTCGCCGAAATTGAAACGGCCACTCATCGGGCGGATTGGGATCGGCCTTCTTTCGATTGCCCAGATATGCCGAAAGTTTACGGTCTTCTCATCAGTGGAGGGCGAAGGAAGAAAGTTCCGTGCGGAGATTGATCTCGAGCCTTACCTGCTCGCGGAAGCACGCCGCAAGCTTCTGGGTCAGACACTTCAGACTGAACAGGGCAAGGTGAAGATCGGCGAATACGAAATAGAAGAAACGGAGGAGGCAGCCGACAAACACTATACGCGCATCGTCATGGAGAATATCGACGAAGGATTTCAGAAGCGGCTTACGGACATACCGCAAGAACGTGCTGGTTTTACACCGAAGCGATTCACCGAAGGTCGCATCGAAGACTTCCTGAAGATCGTCGAGTCCGGGACTGTAGCCGAACACGGCGCATATGCGCAGATGGTGTGGGAGCTCGCCGTCGCCGCCCCTGTTCAGTATATGGAAGGTGGACCGATCCGCGGGACTCACGAGCTCGACGATCTTAAGCAGCGCCTGGAGGGCTACAAGTTTAAGGCGTATGTCGATGGAGTCGAACTACGGAAGCCCATTCTCCTGCCACAGCGGGGCGCGTCGTCTATCGAGCACAAGGTTTACCAGATTCGGCACGAAGGACGGTTGAGTGGCGATCGGCGGCTTGCGCTGCGAGGGTATTTGTACTGGCAGAAGGGAAGGATTCTGCCGCGGGAGCTACAAGGAATACTGGTCAGGGTTCGCAATGTCGCCATCGGCCAGTACGATCCGACGTACCTCGGGTATCCGCATCATGAAGGTTGGAAGTTCTCGCAGATGACGGGTGAGTTATGCGTGGATGAGGGCCTGGACCCTGCCGTCAACATCGACCGGGCGTCATTTCGCGAGTCGGACGAAGCATTCCTGGAACTCCAAGGGTTCCTTTTCGAGAAGCTCCAGAAGGGCGGGACGGACGAAGGTGGAGGGATTTTTACCGATATAAAGAGGGAAACTGGCGAGATCCGAAAACGCTCTCGCCGGAAGGCTGAGGAGCGGCGGGCGAAGGCTGTGAGCCGCCTCGCGGGTGGTCCAGCAAGAGCGGTCCCGATCGAACGGGTTGAGGCGGGCGACGCTCCGGCTGGCGTCTCGTTCCAAAGGGGCGCCGTTAAGATCCAGGAGGATCTCATCGACCGCGTTCCTCGCAAGCATCGCGAGCTTTTCGTCGCGGTTTGCCGGGTAATCGAGAGTGAGGTCGAGTCAACGATCAGCAGGGACAAGCGGCGGAAGATTTACGAAAAGATCGCTGAACTTCTGGGCGAGTTCTAATCATGACCGCTTGATGCCGGCGCAGCCCTTTGGCGAGACTCAGAAGGAACGCCGGGCGGGGCGGGGTGAGTTTCTCGACCCTAAAAAGCACTATGTCCGCGTGAAGGGGTGGCTTCCCGCATTCCGTACGTACAGCGAGGCCACAGGCGGGCGGGTGCAATATCTGACATTCTGCGCGAAGGAAGCGATTGATGTGCGGTACTTCGCGCAGAAGGGGGCGCTTGCCCGTAACGATGCGGCGAACGATTATCCGTCATTGACGTTCGTTGAATCGGATGAGGAAGATTACGCGATTATCGCAGAAACGCTCGGACGGGTTCGCCTTGCCGTCCATGCGGACTTCGAGAAGGTCCTGCTAGATCGGGGCCATCCGCGCCACCAGGACCTCGTAGCGTCCTTTCCGTACCATGTGATAAACCTTGATTTCTGCGGCCATATCGTTCCCCGAAAGAAGCATCCATACAATGAGACGATTAGATGTATCGAGAGAATTGTCGAACTCCAAGCTGGAGCGCATGCACCTCGGTGGCACCTCTTCCTAACGTTTCGGGCCCAGCTCGCACACGCCAATGAAGAAGCAAATGGCCAGCTCCGTGACATTATTGACGGGAACCTTGGCCACGACGAGTTCAAGCAGGCCTACGGGGATAGGCCGGCGCCCGCTCAACTGCTGGGTGAGGCGTATCCCGAATTTCTTCGCGTCAGCATCGCGAAACACCTGGCGAACGCCGCAAGGAATCGCGGGTACGCGTTGACGCTGGAATCGAGCTGGGTCTATAGCCGCCAGGCAGGCACCTACCATATTGTGAAGCTCGTAGCAGCACTGAAACCGTTGGCTGCTGCGACAGACCTCCCGAATCCTCAGCGGGAGCAGAAAGCGTACGATGCGGCGGTCAAGGCGATCTTTAGCTCTCAAGCGACGGATGTTGATGCGGCCATCGCTGATGCAAGTCAAGAGATAGAAGAAGAGCTGAAGCCCGTGCTCGAAGAGCTGGAGAGGATTGGAATAGTCACGGCATGACGCCTCCGTCAACCCTCAGCGCGGATGCCCTGCCGTAGCAGTCGGGGCGGTACTCATGGAATAATAGTATGGTAAGCGCTAGCGCAGCCTGTCAGCCTTTCGCGTGCCGCTCAAGAAAAGTATCCTTCCGAACGCTCATGCGCTCAGCTGCGAAGATGCGCTTCCGTGGGCCCACACACAGATGGCAAAACTCGAAGATCTGATCAAGGAGATCGCTGAACCCGCGCTGCGGGCTCAGATCGCGTCCGAGTTGGCTAAGCTCAAGGCGAAAAAGAAGTTTGGCCTCGTGTTCGAGGAACACATACCCGAAACGATCCAGCTTCGCGACCTTCCTCTTAAGGCGGGTGTTCGCGTGGTCCCGAAGGTGATGCGGGTCGGCGAGGCGTTTGTTGTTGTCAGCGTGAATGGGAGCAAGGTCCACGTGCGCCCCGAGCGCGGTGGAGCGGAAGAAATCTTTCCGCGGTCCGACGTCGCGGTCATCAAGCGCTTCGGCGAGTCGATCTACCCGTCATTGTCTCCGATCGATTCTGTGACGCGCGCAGAGGACAAGCCCTACCACGTGATCGTGAATGCCGAAAACTTCCACGCGCTCCAGCTGTTGCTCTACTGCTACGAGGGCAAAGTCGATGTGATCTATATCGATCCTCCGTACAACACTGGCGCCCGTGATTGGAAGTACAACAACAACTACGTCGACAGTAGCGACCAGTGGCGGCACTCGAAATGGCTTTCGATGATGAAGAAGCGCCTTATCCTGGCCCGGCGGTTGCTGAAGCCGGATGGAGTCCTGATTGTCACGAGCGATGAAAATGAGGATGCGACGCTGACGCTATTGCTCCGCGACATCTTCCCGTCGGCCGAGATCACCGCCGTTGCGATCGTTCACAATCCGCGCGGCATCCAGGGCGACAACTTCTCGTATTGTCACGAGATTGCGCATTTTGTGATTGGGAGAGGTCTCAAGCGGATCGGTGCACGCAAAATTCCGAAGGACCAACAGGAAGCCTCGCCGCTACGGAACTGGGGCGGCGAATCCACGCGCGACACAGCGAAGAATGCCTTCTACCCGATCTACTTTAAGAAGGGAAAGCTGAGCCGAGTAGGCGATGTGCCGGCGCAGTCGTTTCACCCCAAGCGAGCATTCCGTAAGCTGCCCAATGGAGAGATCGAATTCTGGCCGATCGACAACGAGGGCGTGGAGCGGAAGTGGCGCTACGCCAAGGACTCCGTGCTCGGCATCGCACCTCTCCTCGAACTGAAGGTAGTGGACGGCAAACCGCAGATCATGTTGCGGAAAGAGACCGGTCCCTACAAGACCGTGTGGACGGATTCCAAATTTGATGCGAGTACTCACGGGACGCGGCTCTTGAATCGAATCGTGGATACGCCGTTTCCGTTTCCGAAATCCCTGTACGCCGTCTTCGAATGCCTCGAGGCAGCGGTGGCGGATCGCCCCGACGCCGTGGTGCTCGACTTCTTCGCCGGTTCCGGCACGACGCTCCACGCGGCTGCGCTGCTGAACTCGATCGACGGCGGCAGGCGTCAATGCATCCTCGTGACGAACAACGAGGTGGCCGAGGATCAAGCCAAGGAACTTCGGGCGCGAGGTGTAGAGCCAGGAGATCCCCGGTTCGAAGAGCATGGAATATGTGAGGCAGTCACCTGGCCTCGATGCAAGCGCGTGATTGAGGGAAGACGTGGCAAGAAACCGCTCGAAGGAAAGTATCTGACCGGCCGCAAGTTGAGCGAGGGGTTTTTGGAGAACGCGGTGTACCTGCGGCTCGGCTTTCTCGATCCGTATGAGGTCAGTAGAGGCGAAAGCTTTGAAGCGATCGTGCCGATCCTCTGGCTCATGGCGGGCGCGACGGGAGAGTTGAAGCTGTCCCGCGGGTCGAATCACTGGTTCCTGCCGAAAGGATCCCCCTACGCGGTGCTGCTCAAAGAAGATCACTTGCGTGAATTTAAGCATGCGCTGACACCGCGGTCGGACGTGACGCATGTCTTTCTCGTCACGGATTCCGCCGAGGCATTCCGTGAGATGGCGGACGACCTGGGGCGGGGTCGCCGGTACGTGCAACTCTACAGGAGCTATCTGGAGAACTTCCGGATCAACCTGGAGCGGATTCTATGAACGTTGAGCTCAAGGACTTTCAAGAAGCCGCTCTGGACGACCTTCTGAAGAAGGTCGAGCGAGCGCGCCGTGATGCGGCGGACGCCGAGTTGCAGGCGGTTGTCTTGAGTTCTCCGACCGGATCGGGCAAGACGATCATCCTGACGGCTCTCATGGAGAGCATAGTGTTCGGTGGGGAAGGGACCGACCCCGACCCGGGGGCCGTCTTCGTTTGGATCTCCGATTCACCCGAGCTTAACGTCCAGAGCCGTGACAAGATCGTGAGCGCGTCGAGGTTCAAGCCGAGCCAGCTCGTCATCGTCGAGCCACCGTTTAGCCAAGAGAAGTTCGAGTCGGGGAAGATCTATTTCTTGAATACTCAAAAGCTCGGCAGGGAGAGCCTTCTCACGAAGACTGGTGATGGCCGGGACTTTACGATCTGGGAGACGATGCAGAACACGGCATCGGCAAAGCCAGGATCGTTCTTTCTGATTCTCGACGAAGCGCATCGAGGAATGACCGAGTCGCCGCGCGCACGGGAGCAGGCGGTGACGATTGTTCAGCGGTTCATCAAGGGCGAGAAGGCGGTCGGCCTTTCGGCGGTCCCGCTCATCATTGGAATGAGTGCCACTCCCGAGCGATTTGCCAAGGTCAGCGCGGGGGGCGCACGGACAAAGCGGGAAGCAGTGATCAGTCCGGAGGCTGTCCGGGCCTCGGGGCTGCTCAAAGATCGGATTGTGTTGTACCACCCCGACGTCAAGCAGCCATCAGACTGGAGCATGCTTGCTGCGGCGGCCGAGCGGTGGCGGGAATATGGGGCGAGCTGGAAGGCGTATTGCGAACGCGAGGGACTCCAGGCCGTGAGCCCCGTCCTCGTCGTCCAAGTTGAGGATGGTGACGAGAAGATCGTGACAAGGACAGACCTCATGACAGCAGTAGATGTGCTCGAGAAGGAGCTCGGCCCGTTTTCCGAGGGTGCTCTCGCGCACTGCTTTCAGGAGGATAAGGATCTCAAT
>JBOGJF010000374.1:0-4916 GCA_050747785.1 Vicinamibacteria bacterium | reverse complement strand
ACGATGGTGAACGGCGATCGGGTCTTGAGCGAGCAGACTTTGAACGATGGGGATCTCATTGCGATCGGCTCGGCTCGGCTTTTATTCAACGTGGAGAGCTCGGTCGCAGCTCCCGCTCCGCCGCCACCCGGGGCCCTGGCGACGCAACCGATGCCGATCCGGCCCGTTCCCCCGGTTCCTTCCGCTGCGAGCTCGGCGAGCGCCGCGGCTCGCGCGGGCTTGTCCTGCTTGTCCTGTGGCGAGGAAGCGAGCCCGTTCGATCAGTTTTGCCGTCAGTGCGGCGACAAACTGCCCGACTCCGCGGTCAAGCAAGTGGCCTGCAAGAGTTGTCACGCGGTAGTCATGCTTCCCGCGAAGTTCTGCGGGAGCTGCGGCAAGGTACTCCTGAGCGAAGCGTCTCGACGCGTGGCGCCGTCCGAGTCGGGATCTCCCCCCGGTCCTCCCGCTTTCGGTGGGGGAGCCGAGGCACCCGTGGCGAAGCCAGCCATCGCGACTCGTACGCCACCTCCGCCTCGTCCGTCCTTGAACGTCGGGGTGAGCGGTCCGCGCTCGATGGCCGGAGGCGCGGTTAGCGGCGCCTTGAGCAAGGTCTCGGGAGCGCCGGCTCCTCACGTGGAATCCGATGCGTCCTCGTCGCCGGTTCGGCGCACCAAGTCGTCACCGCGCGCGGCCGATCATCCGAGCGTCCGGCCTCAGGCCGCCTCGGGCGAGCCAGCGGGCTTCTGGATACGGTTGGCCGCCTATTCCATCGATACGGCCATCGTGAGCCTTCCGGTGCTGGTTGCATCGTGCGCCTGGGCCTTCTGGCTCCTCGAGCAGGGCGAGGGAGCGGTGGTCCCCGAGCTCACGCCACGAGTCTTCCTGCTACCGATCGTTGGCGGCGCAGCGAGCCTGGTACTCTCTATCGTGTATCCTGTCTATTTCTGGGCTCTGAGGGGAACGACACCGGGAAAGCGACTCTTCGGCTTGAGAGTGCTCGGCATGAACGGTGAAACACCGATTGGTTGGCAACGGGCCATGATGCGCCTCATCGGGTACATGATCAACGGCATGGTGATGGGCATCGGGTTTCTGCTGATCGCGGTTTCGGAAGACAAGCGCGGGCTGCATGACCGCCTCGCTGACACGAGAGTCTTGCGCCGATCCTAGGCATGCTCTCACTCCTAAGAGATGCGCCCAAGGAGATCCACGTATACCAACGTTAGCCAAATCGAGTGTCGATGAACAAACCTCTGTTCACGGACGACGAAGCCACGAGCGCCGCACCCACCGCCTCACCCGACTCGACCCCCGCGACGGATGTCGAGGGCGTGGCGGCTGCAAGGACCGAAGTCGCGACGCGACACCGGCCCTTGCGGCATGTGGTCGACTTGCTCCACGACCTCACCATCGCGGTCGTCGTGTGCGCGCTTCTCATCACTTACGTGGTCCAAGCATTCAAGGTCCAAGGTACGAGCATGTCTCCCGAGCTCGTCGATGGAGAGCGCATTCTCGTCAACAAGTTTGTCTACAACTTCCGTCCTATCGAGCGCGGCGACGTCGTCGTCTTCTGGTATACGGAAGATCCAGACGTGTCGTTCATCAAGAGGGTTGTCGGCCTTCCCGGTGACACGGTCGAGATCATCAGGGGCGAGGTTCTCGTCAACGGCGAGCCTCTCTCCGAGCCGTACGTCGAGGCTGAGCACGCCGACCGTCGCAATTACCAGGCCGAGGAGGTGCGCCCCGGCCACTACTTCGTGCTGGGGGACAACCGACGGGGAAGCAACGACAGCCGGAGTTGGGGCTTGGTGCCGCGGCGCTACATTTATGGCAAGGCGTTTCTGCGAATCTGGCCGCCCGACCAGCTCGGGTTCATTCGCTGAGCTCGATCGGGCGATATGAAGCGGGCTAACCGGCCTGTAAGGCTGGGCCTGAATGCGGCCGGCAAACCCTACCGCTTGAGCGAATCGGCTCAGGTGTCGTAGAATCGGGCCCCAACCAAAACCGGCGGGAACTTGGCGCCTGCAGGAAAGGAACGAGGACCATGGGTCCCCGTACGAATCTAGACGCGCTGGTTCAGGCGTTCGAGTCGCAGCTGGATACCATCCGGCATTACTACGATCGTGACACCGGTGAGGTCGTCATGGTCTCGGAGGAATTCGGCGAGGGCCCGGGCGACGACTCCGGCGACGATCACGAGAGCGATCGGTACCTCCTCGTCCCTCCGTTCACGACCAATGATCGATTCCAGATCATGGAGGATTTCGTCGAGTCTCTACCCGACGAGACGCTTGTCGAGGAGCTCAATCAAGCGCTCATAGGAAAAGGAGCGTTTCAACGCTTCGAGGAGGTGCTCCAGCGTTATCCCAAGCGCCTCGAGCAGTGGCGTCGTTTCCGGGCCGACAAGGTCGCCGGGCGGGCCCGGGAGTGGCTGCGCGAACATGGAATCGAACCGCCTTGGTAGTGTATCAGTGCCATGGGGCCCGCCGTCTGGCGAGCTTCGGGTCCAAGCAACCACGCCATTTGACGGCCGAGAGACGCGCCTGGCTACCCATGTCGTTGGAACGGCCTAGTTGACTCCGTGCTTCCGGTAGGTCATCCGCACTCCGCCGCAGATTTCACGAACGCGGTGAAGAGCGGCTGGAACCGGTCATCGATACCCGCGAAACTCTCCGGATGCCACTGAACTCCCACGATCCAGGACGCCCCATCGCCCTCCACGGCTTCGATGACCCCATCCTCCGCGCGGCCCACGACTCTTAGTCCCTTCGCCACGACATCCAAAGCCTGGTGATGCAGGCTGTTGACTTCGACGTCGCCGGAAGCGGAGAGGATCTCGGCTAATCGGCTCCCCGGCTCGAGTCGAACGCGGTGCGAGATACCATGCCGAGGACCGGCGTGCGTGTGATCGAGAGCGGTGGGTACACCGGCAAGGATGTCTTGATGCAGCGTGCCTCCCGCCGCGACATTGAGCACCTGCATGCCGCGGCAGATGGCCAGGACCGGCAACGACGACGAAAGGGCACCGCGGGTGAGGGCGAGCTCGACTCGGTCCCGGTCGCGATGCACTCCTACAAGCCTCGAAGAAGGTTGCTGGTCGTATTCCTCGGGGTGGACGTCACCGCCGCCCGTCAGAAGCAGTCCGTCCACGGTTGCCAGCAGCTCCTCGGCGCTCAAGAGGCTTACGACCGGCAGGATCAGGGGGATGGCACCGGCCGCTTCGATCGCTTCGACGTAGCTCCGGCGAAGACGGAGCTTCTTGCCGCCTCTACTGAGGGCGGAGGTGATCCCGATTCGAGGCCTGCTCACATCCGCGCCGGTACCGGCACGCCCATTAGCTCCAGGGCCGCCGTCATTTGCTTGCGGAATATCTGGACCACGAACAAGCGCAAGGCCTTTTTTGTCGTGTCCGACTCTCTCAAGATGGGATAGCGATGATAGAAGGCGTTGAATTTCTGTGCCAGCTGGAAGGCGAATCGAGCGAGTAGCGCGGGCTCTTCGCTGCGCACCACCTCCCCGGCGACGAGCGAGAGGCCGGTGCCGGTAAAGGCGAGACTCCAGAGCTCATCGGCCTCCTCCGTGCTGAGCGCCTCCCAACCGCCGCTGAGGGCTTCCTTCGGAGGCCGAAGGTCTCCGAGATCGTCTCCCACCCCCAGCTTCTGTACGATCTTGTTGGCTCGCACCATCGCATACTGGAGGTACGGACCCGTGTCTCCCTCGAAGGCGAGTGCCTCCGAGAAATCGAACGCGATGACCTTCGTGGTGGCGAACTTGATCATGAAATAACGCAGGGCGCCACGCGCGATGGTTCTCGCTAGCTCGTGCTTTTGCTCCGTCGAAAGCTCGGGATTGCGCTCGGCCACCTCGCCGAGGGCCTTCCCCTCCAACACGTCGATCAGATCGTCGGCTTTGACGCCGAGTCCCTTGCGGCCCGAGACCTCGACGAAGGGTTTGCCGGAATCGTCCGCGCCGACGTCGAAACCGAGCTCGCGGCAAGTCGCGGGGGTGAGCGCGACCATCTCGTAAGAAAAATGATGGGAGCGTTGCCGCGTCTCCTCTGAGCCGATGAGAGACACCCCATGCTGCACGACCCTCTGCAGGTAGGCCTGCCGCGCGTCGATCACATTGTAGACGCTGGACCCTCTGCCGAAGGCGGGGGCCCCGGGCTCGCTTGGCTCCGAGGTCGTCGACCAGGCGATCGCCCCGTCCGGATAGGTGTGGAAGCGCTGGTATCCGAAATCGAGATCGAGCTGGCCGACCTTCCAGAGCTGGTAGGCGATATCCTTGCCGACGTAAGTCACCGTTCCATTCGAGCGCACGATGACCTTTTCGTCCGATGCGCCGCCATCCGTCTCTTCCGGCAGGTCCATGACCCAACAGCCGGCGTTTTTTCCCGCCTCCGCGAGTCGGATGGCGTTCTTCGTCTTCAAGAGCGCGAAGGCCTTGTCCCAGAAGTGCAGGCGAAGGATGTCACCCTCCCAGGGGAGGAGATCGTAGCGGGCCCCCATCCGTTCCATGGTTTCGAGGTGACATCGGGCAACGCGAGTCGCGATCTCATGCGCGATGGCAGCCTCGGGTAGCTTCCCGTCTTCGATGGCCTTGAGCGTCGCTTCCCGCCGAGCGACGCGCGAGGGATCCTCCTCGAAGTATTGGGTGACTCTCGCGTAGAGGTCCCAACAATAGTAGTCGAACCGGTTCCCGTTTCCCTTCTCGGACCCTCCGGCTCGTTCGGCCAAGGAGCGGATCTGGGCGAGGGTCTTCTTCTCCAGGTCGATGAATCCCACCACCACGTCCGCGACCTGAACACCGGTGTCGTCGATATAGTTCTGAACCTCGACCGGCTTTCCGGTGAACCTGAGAACACGGACGAACGTATCCCCGAGCGCGGCGTTGCGCAGGTGACCGATGTGAGCCGCCTTGTTCGGGTTGATGTTGGT
>JBOGJF010000373.1:0-3010 GCA_050747785.1 Vicinamibacteria bacterium | reverse complement strand
TCGCCCTTGGGACCCCGCCGGCGGCCAGCGACCTCACGCGGGACCTTGTTGTGGAACGGCTTCCACGTTACCGACCAGGAGAGGCCGTCCTTGGGCGGAAAGAAGAAGCGGTGCTGCCTCTCATTGTCCTCTTTGAGGCCGTGCCGATACGCGTGCCGCGACACCGCCATATTGAGGAGAGAGGTGATGACCTTCCGGTCGTCGGGGTCGGAGAGCCATTCTTCGGTACGATCCCGCCCCGCTTTGTCCCGCTCGATCACCGGAGCGAACACGCCGTCCTCGGCTTCAAGATCGTGGAAGGTGACGATCTCCTCACCGACGATGCGAAAGGTGGGCGTGAAGGGTCTCCGCCTGGCCTCCTCCTGGGCCTCGCGGATCACCTGCTTCACGAGCGCCTTGGGCGGAAGGGCGTAGGTGCCGTCAAGCCGGGGTGTCCGGAGCGACATCGCGATCGGCGCCGTGTAGACAGAACTGGGAGGCCGCTCCACGGGTAGGAGGTTGCACGAGAGGAACTCCGTGGCCGCGCCAGGCTCCGCATCCACGACCGCACGCTCGGCGACAAGGGTCTCCCGAGCGACCCGGCGCCCAGCGAGGATAAGCTGTCCCTTGTAGATCGTCGCGCACGGCTGGGGCTCATCCCGCAGGATACTCAGGAGCTCGCGAAGGCCCTCGCCGTATCGCGGTTCCCGCATGTCGATGATGCGGAGATGCCTGAGGAGCGGAGGGATCTTTGGGCAGTCCGCGATCAGAACCGGAAGAATGCGTCCCCGCCGGTTGTCCGGATCGACGTGGAGAGCCGCGTGCCACTCGGCGTCCGTCCATCCGGACTTGCTCTCAAAATAGCTCGGGCTTAAAAACAGGACAAAGAAGCGGCTCGTCTCAAGCCCAGCGTTCACTGCCCGTGGGATGCTTTGTCCTGGACGAATCTCCGCTTCATCGAGCCAGACCGTAAGAGGTTGGTCGCCTCGTGATGGTTCTTGGCACACGTCGGTTGCGACTTTTCTCACGGTCGGCTTATCAGCCGAACTGTGCGACAAGAAGGCGTCGCGCACCTGCTTCCAGGGTCCGTTCTCCGCCGTCTGGTCCCTCTCCGTCACCTCACACCCCGGCTGATCTCGAACGTACACTACCGGCGGTACGGCTCAAACACCTCGACAGGGTCCGCGAGGAACATGTCCCGAAGCTTCGGCAACGCCTTGCGGGCCTCGGAATCTCCCAAGCCTTTGAGCGATCCGATCTCGCTCACCTTGTCGAGCCCGAAGCGGCGTCTTCCCGACACCGGACATATCCGAAGTACGTTCTCGTGTCCCACGAGGATCGCGGCCGTGCCAAGCGACGCAGACGACTGGGCGGCCATAAAGACTTCGACACTCTTCCAAGCCCAGTAGCTCCAGCCGAGGCTGAACCTGATCGCGGCGCGGGGCATCCGCGGGCTCCTCGGTACAGCCAAGGCTAAGGACCTGAGCGATGTCCGCTCCCATCCGAGGACGCCGATCGCCTCGACCGTTGCCAGTCCAGTCGGGTTGTTGGCCCACATGCCGCCGTCGATCAAGGGAAGTCCCGCTGCGGACCGGTGCGTGGGAAAGTAGGTGGGAGGGCGTCGTAGACGTCGCGCTCGCGACAGCCGCCACTCCCAGTAATCACGCTCAAAGCGTGGATGGTGAGCGGTCTTGTAGATGTAGACCTCACCGGTCTCGAGATTCACCGACGGGATGACGAGCCGGCTCCGGCTCTCGCCGAGCCTCCGATCGCCAAACTTCTCCTCGAGCGCCGCCCGGAGCGGCCCGCTCGTGTACGCTGAGACGCCAGCCCGCCGAACGATCCGCCAGAGGCGACTCCCTCCGAAGACCGCAGGGCCGAGCTCCTCGTAAAAGCGGACGAGGTCGGCGGCCGGCATGCCGAGTCCGAGGCCGAGCGCGATGATGCCGCCCGTCGACGTCCCGGCGATGAGGTCGAAGTAGTCGGTGACCGGTCGGCCGGTCGCCTCCTCGACGGCCGCGAGGAAGGCCGCCGGCATCACGCCCTTGATGCCGCCCCCGTCGATCGTAAGGATCCGCCCCATACGGAGACGTCGCGCGGGAAGAACTCCTCGCCCAGGGTGAACCGCCAGAACTCTATCGCGAGGTTCCGGTCGCGCGCCTGCACGGCATTCGTGGCTCCCCGGGCCCAGATCTCGACCGCCTTGTGAAAGGCCTCCCAGCTCTCGCGTCCCCATTCGCCCACGGTGAAGATGTCCCGATCCTCTCCGCTCGGCGGCCGAAGCACTTGGCCGTACCACGTTGCCGCCGGCACCAAGGCTATCGCCGTGAGGACCTGCGCCAGGCAGTCCAGAATGCTGCCGTGGAAGACGTGGTCCGGGAGCGCGAAGAGCAGGCACTCGATATGGAACGAGACGGCGTCGAGGCGGAAGTGCGAGCGGAGATGCTTCACGACCTTGACCGTCGGAATGAAGTTGCCGCCCGTCGCCTCTGCGCGGTTCTTCCAGGTGAGCCAGCCCTGATGGTATCTCGCGTACGCGTCGCCCCATCCCTTCCCCGGGCGATGGATGCAGAAGGGCTCCTTGTCGGTATCGCTCGTTCCGCTCTTCAGGACCGCGGGCAGGATCTCGACCTTGATGCCCAGGTCCACCTTGATGCACATGCTGCCGCCATGGAAGCGCACCTTTCCCCGATAGCGGCCGTCGGCAAGGAGCGGTGCGGCAAGGATGCGGAAGATCTCGTCTCGTGAGTACGATTTCCCCGGGCCTCCCGAGCCCGGGTATGTGAGATTCGTGAGAGCGACGATATCCACGTCGTTATTATAGTGGTGTAGATCGCGGTGTCCTGCTTGTACGAACCCTGGAGGAAGCAGACCGGCCAGAGTTCGGCAGCAAACCCGCGCCGGTCCTCGAGGAGTCCCTTGATCGTGCCGTATTCGCTTGAGGCCTGGCGCTCAAAGGACGGGCTGGGGTTCAGCCGCTTGAAGAAATGATTGGAGTAATCGGTGAGATTGAAGTTGGCCATAGTGCATC
>JBOGJF010000372.1:0-11574 GCA_050747785.1 Vicinamibacteria bacterium | reverse complement strand
CCCATCACCCACCCCACTCGAAAACCAGAAAGATTGCCCGCGAGCTTTTTCCCCGCGTATAGTTGCGGTTGAGTTCCCGAAGAGTGCGCGCCCGTAGCTCAGTTGGATAGAGCGCCAGACTTCGAATCTGTAGGTCGTAGGTTCGAGCCCTACCGGGCGCGCCACTTCTCTTCTCTGCTCGCGCCCGGCGCCGTCCCCAAACGGCAGGTGACTTGCAAGCTCGATAGGTTAGCCTTGTAGTAAGCCCGGTGCCAACGTTGCCACACCCACACGCAGGTGAAACAAGGGCCCGCCATTCTCTCTTTTCGCAAACGCCCCAAGAAGGTCCCGCTCTATGACTGAAAGCCGGGATTCGGTGGTACTCCTTATCCACTGCCGAGACCGAAAGGGAATCGTTGCCCGGGTGGCGGGGTTCATCCACGATTCCGGCGGGAATATCCTGGACTCCGACCATCACACCGACCGTGAGACGGGCCATTTTCTGATGAGGACGGAGTTCGAGTTGAACGGGTTTCAGATTCCTCGAGATCAGATCGCCACGGCCTTCGAGCCCATCGCCGAGGCGTTCGAGATGCAATACACCGTGCATGAAGCGAACCGAAGGCGCCGCGTTGCGATTCTCGTCTCGAAGCAGGATCATTGCTTGGCCGACCTCCTCCAGAGGCATCGCCGGGGAGAGCTTCGAGTCGATGTACCAGTCATCATCTCCAATCACCAGACTTGCGCGATGTGGGCCGATCTCTACGGCATACCGTTCGAGTACCTCCCTGTAAGCAAAGAGACCAGAGCCGAACAAGAAGAGCAAGTCCTCTCGACTCTGAAACAACATCAGGTCGAGCTGGTCGTGATGGCACGCTATATGCGGATTCTCAGCCCCCAATTCCTCGCGCAGGTGGGATGTCCGGTGATCAACATTCATCATTCCTTTTTGCCGGCGTTCGCCGGCGCAAATCCCTACCGTCAGGCCTACGAAAGGGGCGTCAAGCTCATTGGCGCGACCGCCCACTACGCGACGGAGGACCTCGATGAAGGTCCCATCATCGAACAGGACGTCGTGCGGGTCGGGCACCGGGACACCGTCGAGGACCTGGTGCGCAAGGGTCGAGATCTCGAGGAGATCGTACTCGCAAGAGCGGTCCGCCTTCACGTCGAGGATCGTGTCTTGGTGTACGGAAAGAAGACCGTGGCTTTCGACTGAAGCCGTTCGGACCGGCCGCGCGCGCGACAACGTTCCTCTTCAAGCTGCCGTCCGATCTCCCCTCATTCCAAGTTTTTCGGAAATGGATCCGCCAGGTGCTCATGGTAATTGAGTAGCGGGCTCGCCTCGCGCGCTTGCGGCGTCGGGGTCGTCCATGGTCTAGCTAGCTAGCTAGCTGTTCACCCCTGGTTAGAGCTCTTCAGGAAATGAGAGACGCGGCGGGCATTTCCAGCCAGGACAAGATCGACCTCCTCGGATGCACCATGAGCATGGTCGACTTGGGATTCGGCGCTCTCTCCCTCGCCTAAGACGAATGGGCTCGGGGGCCGCGTCGACTGTATGCAACCCTTAGCGGCTGTGGTACTCTTCCCGCAATATGGGCCGGCGACATGGCTTCGTGGAGATTCGTGCGCTCACGCGCCTGGTCACCGGCGCCATCGCTTTGGCCTGGCTGCCCACGACCTCGGCGGCGCAGGACGAAGCTCCGCAGGCGCGAAAGCAGGCGACCGCGGCTCGGATGCCGGGCGGCTTGATCGACCTCGACGGCCGGCTCGACGAAGAGGTCTGGAATACCGCCCCCGCGCTGACGGACTTCATCCAGAAGGAACCGGTCGAAGGCGCGATACCCGAGGACAGCATCGAGGTGCACCTCTTGTACGACGGCGGAGGTCTCTTCGTTGGAGCTAGAATGTCGAGTCCATCGCGCAGCGCCATCCAGGCGCCCTTGAGCCGGCGCGACGACATCGAGCAGTCGGAGTATCTGCTCATCTCGCTCGACACTTACCTCAATCGACGCACCGCGTATTGCTTCGGAGTCACCGCCTCTGGGGTTCGCCTCGATCACTTCCATCCTTCGGACAACGAAGACAACCTGGACGCGGAGTTCGATCCGGTTTGGGAGGCGGCCACCCAGATCACCGAAGCGGGCTGGACGGCTGAGTTGTGGATCCCTTACTCGCAGCTCCGCTTCAACGCGTTGCCGGAGCAAGTGTGGGGCCTCAACATCAAACGCTCGATCCCGTCGAAAAACGAAGAGAACTACTGGGCCCTCGTTCCCCGGACCGTTCAGGGGTGGTCTTCGCGCTTCGGGGATCTGCACGGCATCAGCGACACGCGGCCCAGTCGCCGAATCGAGCTGCTCCCGAGCTTCGGTGGCGGCTCCGTGGTGACCGGCGATCGCGATCCCGCCAATCCCTTCGACGACGGGAAGAATCTGGACCGGCACATCGGTTTGGACTTCAAGATGGGGCTGGGGCCGAGCCTCACTCTGGAAAGCACGGTCAACCCGGACTTCGGACAAGTGGAGGCCGATCCGGCGGAAGTGAACCTATCGAGCTTCGAGACCTTCTTCAGCGAGCGGCGACCGTTCTTCTTGGAGAACAGTCGATTGCTGGCATCGCGCGTCGTGAGCAACTTCTTCTATTCCCGGCGAATCGGCTCGGCGCCCGATGGACCCGCCTCCGGTGACTATGTCGACTACCCCCGTGCCAACACGATCCTGGGGGCCGCAAAGCTGAGCGGCCGTCTACCCTCGGGACTCTCCATGGGATTCCTCGGTGCGGTGACGGACGACGAGCACGCACAGATCTTCGACGTCGACACTTCGGTAACCGAGACGATTCGGGTGGCACCACAAACCGCCTTCGGCGTCTCTCGCCTAGAGCAAGAGTTCGGGGCGAATGCCTCGACCGCCAGCTTCATGCTCACCGGAGTACATCGCGACGTCGCGCCCGAGGATCCGCTCGCCGCCCGACTCCCGCGCGACGCCTTCAGCGTGTACAGTGATGCGGTGCTTCGCTTCAAGGGAGGTGAATATGAGCTCTCGCCATACGCCGGCTTCAGCCGCGTCGACGGTGAAGCCCGAGCCATCGATCGCATCCAGCGCTCTTCGCGACGATACCTTCATAGGCCCGACGCCGACTACGTCTTCTACGATCCGACTCGCGAGGACCTCACCGGCTTCAAGGGGGGCGCGCAATTCGAGCGCGTGAGCGGTCGACATTGGTTGGGACGGGTGGCGCTCGATATCGAATCGCCCGAGTTCGAGGTGAACGACATCGGTCGGCTCACCGCCGGCGACGCCTACGTCGTCAGCACCAACCTCAGATACCGGGAGACTCAGCCCGGCGACCTCCTCCGCGCCTATTCGATTGGTCTGAGCACGCGGACCGAATGGAACTTCGGCGGGGAGCTGCAAACGGGCGCTGCTCAAGGAGACGTCAGCGGCCTCGATGTCCAGCTCACCTGGCCCAACTTCTGGCGCACGGATTTCTCGTTCAATTACAACCCGCGAGCCCAGGACGAGCGCCTGACGCGAGGCGGGCCGTCGATGGGAACGCCCCTGGACTGGAACGTAGTGGGAGAGGTCCGAAACAGCTCGCAGTCTCGGAATACTTGGAGCGGTCGTCTCCAATACGCCGAGGACGAGGATGGCGGCTGGTTCTACGACGTGAGCGGTTCTCTGTCCTTTCGACCCGCACCCCGCTGGGAGCTCTCCTTTGAGCCCAGCTATGTGCGCGAGACCCTGACGCAGCAGTACGTCGATACGATTGCTCGGAGCGGTCCCGAGACTTATGGCGAGCGCTACGTCTTTTCGTTCATCGATCGCACCACGATCGTCACGCAATTCCGGCTCAACTTCACGTTCAAGCCCGACCTGACTCTAGAAGTCTACGCGGAACCCTTCGCGGCGAGCGGCGACTTCTATCGTCATGGCGAGCTGCGGACGCCGCGCACCCGAGACATGCTCCGTTACGGAGAAGATGGCACCGTCGTGGAAGACCTACCCGATGGTAGCTTTCGAGTCCATGACGGCCCCGACACGTTCACCATCAGCAACGAGGACTTCAACGTGCTCTCGTTTCGCAGCAACGTCGTCCTGCGCTGGGAGTGGCGGCCGGGCAGCACGTTGTTCGTCGTTTGGCAGCAAGACCGGCTTTCCGAGGAAGTGACGGACGAAGAAGTGAGCGCGGGCGATCTCTTTCAGTCCTTCACAGCTCCTGGAACCAATTTCTTCGTGGTGAAAGCGTCTTTTTGGATACCGATCAACTGAGTCGGTACGAGACCGCGTCCTCACTCCGTTCTGAATCGCGTCACGACGTCGTTGACGTGCAGCACGTACTGCCCGGGCGGGTACTGTCCCTCGAGAGGGATTCTGTCCTCGTACAGCTTGCCGATCTGGATACAGATGGCGTCGCGTGGACGCTCCCTCAAGATCGTCACCGTGACGGTGTTCCCAGAGCGCTCTTGTTCGAGCGAGTGAAATTCCGAGCAACCGTCTCCCAGAATACCCCGTACGTGGGCGACCGCCTGAGGTGGGAAGCTCTCCAGGATAAGAACGTCGACGTGTTCGACCTGGATCGGCTCGACGAGTAGGTCGTCGGCACTTGTGGGGGTGGACTGATCGGAGCAAGCGACCAGCACCGCGGTAAGACCAACACACGCAAGGGTCGTGATCGAAACTCTGGACATCGGATTCCTCCTCACTCACCTTACCGTCCGGAACCCCTCCTTATTCCAATCCGGGGGGTGGTGGTCTTGGCCCGGTCCAGCTTAGAAGGCAATAGAGTCGACGGACGCTTCAAATGTCATTTTATCATATCCGGTCATTCCGGCGGAACGAGGACCCGCGCACGCCTTGTGCTCAAACTAGGCTAAACTCTAGCAAACACTACGGGTCGGGCAACCCAACGATCTCCATGACCGGACGAATTTCGGCCGTTCCGATGCGGGCGCCCGGCGCCTGGGCCGCAATCGCGATCGCCTCGTCCAGATCCCGCACGTCGACAAGGAAGTACCCGGCGAGCTGTTCGCGCGTCTCCGCAAACGGACCGTCGGTCACGAGCGTCTTCCCTTCGCGAACCCGAACGCTGGTCGCGGTCGAGGTCGGGCGCAGCGGCGCGGCGTAGATATACTGTCCCTTCGCGTGGAGCCGGTGGGTGAGCCGCACGGACTCCGCTAGCATGTCTTGCCGCTCGGTTTCGGTGAACCTGGAGAACGCTTCTTCGTCGTGGTGCATCAGCAGAATGTACTTCATGATTGCACCTCCACGGTCAGCTAGGCGTCCAGGAAAGTCGCGGCCATCTTATTGATGCACAGCTCTTGAACGCCGGCGCTCGCTTTCCCGGATGATCTCGGTCATGTCCTCAATCGGGCGAATCTCGAAGGGGCCTGCTTTCAAACCGGGATGATCCGACACCAACTGGATGGCGTGCTCCAGGTCTTCCGCCTAGCAAGAAGAACCCGCCCACCTGCTCCTTGGTCTCGGCATAGGGGCCGTCGGTAACCACCACCCTGCCGTTCTGGAACCGCAGTGTCTTCGTGTTTCGAGCGGGCTGGAGCGCTTCTCCCCCGATAGAGTGACCGCCTTTCTGAAGCACATCGTCATAGGCCAAGGCGTCGTCCATGAAGGCATTCTGCTCGCTCTCCGGGATCGTCTCCCACTTCTTCTCGTCGTAGTATCCAAGGCAAACGAATTTCATAAACCCTCCATCGTGAGTTAAACGTCGACCAGAACCTTGAACCCCCCGTACAGCATGCGCTTCACGTCGAAGGGCATGGAGTCGGTTTCCATCATGCTGGCGAGTCGCGGATCCTTCATCACCTTCGCGTTGACGCGGTCGCGGTGCGAGCGCGACTTGAACACGATCCACGAGAAGAGCACGGTCTCGCCAGGTTTGACTTTGACCTTGCGCGGGAACGATGCGCCCATCTTCACTTTGAGATCATCTCCAACGCATTCCCGGAACTCGAGAGCGCCGTGCTCCCGCCAAATCTTGCCGGCCTTCTGTGCCATGCGGCGATAGGCAGGCAAGTTTTTCTTCGGAACAGGCAAGACAAATCCATCGACGTATGGCATGTCAATTACCTTTCTTCGCCAACTTCTTCTCGAGCTCGCGATGGCGCTCTACGGCCTCGCTGGAGCCGAAGTCTTCCAGCTCGAAGACCTGGCGAATCTCGATCTCACCCTCTCCACCCCTGTGGACATCGACGTCGAACGGGACGCGCTTGGCCCATTCGATGGCCTCTTCCTTGGACTTCACCTGGATCATCCAGAAGCCGGCGACCAGCTCCTTCGTCTCGGCGAAGGGCCCATCGATCACCTTGGGTTTTCCACCGGAGAACTCTACTCGCGCACCCTTCGAGCTCGCTTGAAGCCCCACGCCATCGACCAACACACCGGCCTTCATCAACTCCTCGTTATACTTCGCCATGGCGGCAAGTGTCTTCTCCTCGGGCATAACGCCCGCCTCAGAGTCCTTGTTGGCCTTGATCATCATCATGAATCGCATCGGTTGACTCCTTTTCGCTGACACTCGTTCAGTTAGTCCGTCGGCAGACCCTCTATCTCCCGGACCGGCCGGATCTCGATGGTCCCCCGTTTGGCCACCGGAATCCGCTCGGCAATGCCGATCGCTTCATCGAGGTCCTTGGCGTCGATCAGGTAGTAGCCGCCGAGCTGCTCGCGCGTCTCCGCGAAGGGACCGTCGATCACGACCCGTTTGCCGTCTCGTACCCGAACGCTGGTCGCCGTCGACACCGGGTGTAGTGGCGAGGCGGCCCGATAGTGCCCACTCGCGTTGAGGTCTCGAGCGAGGCCCGCGGACTCCCGGTAACACTTCTGCAGCTCCGCCTCGCTCCAGGTCTCCTCGTTGCTATAGACCAGCAACATGTACTTCATCGCCCTCCCTCCTAGTAGGATCGAACGGCGGGTGCCTGGATCGACAGCCCCTCGAGAAGTATCTTGGGGCATGCCGCCGAACCCCACCGCCGCCGTCGATGCAGTCTACCGCTCCGATTGGGGCCGGATCGTCGCCACCTTGATCCGCCTGGTCGGCGACTTCGATGTAGCCGAAGACGCCGCGCAGGAGGCCTTCGCGGCTGCGGTGGACAAATGGCCGACCTCCGGCGTCCCGGACTTCCCCCGCGCCTGGATCATCCAGACCGCCCGGCACAAGGCCATCGACCGCCTGCGACGCCAGGCCAGCTTCGAGAGAAAACTCAAGACCTACGTCGCATCGGGATTGAGCCCTACCGTCGAAGCACCGGATTATGACACGGACGAGATCCCGGACGATCGCCTTCGCCTAATCTTCACCTGCTGCCACCCGGCCCTTGCTCTCGAAGCGCAGGTCGCTCTTACGCTCCGCACGCTGGGCGGCCTCGAGACCGATGAGATAGCCCGCGCGTTTCTCGTCCCCACCGCTACGATGGCGCAGAGGCTGGTGCGCGCGAAACGCAAGATTCGAGACGCGGGTATTCCGTACGAGGTGCCCGACAAGAACGACTTGCCCGCTCGGCTCGATGCCGTGCTCACCGTGATCTATCTCGTCTTCAACGAAGGCTATGCGGCCACACGAGGTGGGCCTTTGTTGAGGAGAGATCTGTGTAACGAAGCCATCCGTCTCGGGCGCCTGGTGAGAGTGTTGATGGCGCCGCAGCCGCCCGCGGAGGCGACGGCTCTCCTCGCCCTCATGCTGCTCCAGGATTCGCGGCGGGACGCGCGACTCGATGAAGACGGCGAGCTCGTCGTGCTCGAAGAGCAGGATCGGAGCCGTTGGGACAAAGGACAGATCGCCGAGGCCCTGCCGCTCGTCGAGGAAGGGCTCAGCGACGGGCCCGGTCCGTTCGCGCTGCAATCGGCGATCGCGGCCGTTCATTGTCAGGCGGCTCGAGCAGAAGACACAGACTGGGCTCAGATCGTCCGGCTGTATGATCTCCTCGAGCGTGTGCAACCCTCTCCTATCGTCTCGCTCAATCGTGCCGTGGCGGTCGCGATGGCCGACGGCCCCCAGGCAGGGCTCGCGATTATCGAGACGCTCGCTGCGACCGGCGAGCTCGAAGGCTATCATCTGCTCCATGCCGCGCGTGCTGATTTGCTACGCCGCGTCGGATCTCCCGAAGCATCGGCGGAGAGCTACCGACGAGCGCTAGAACTGGTCACGAATGACAGCGAGCGCCGATTTCTCGAACGGCGGCTTCGCGAGGTCAAGCCGCCAAAAGCGTGACTTACGTTGTGACGGCCGAATGTCGCGAGCGGGATTCTCACCGGTGTGCGAGTATCTGGGCATGAACCTGTTGGATCGCCGGGCTTGCTACCGGGCCATCGAGACCCGCGATGGACGGTTCGATGGACGGTTCTTCGTCGGCGTGACGTCGGTCGGAGTCTACTGCCGGCCGATTTGCCCATCCCGAACACCCAAGCCCGAGAATTGCCGTTTCTTCCTTTCGGCGGCAGCGGCGCAGCAAGCGGGCTTCAGGCCGTGCCTTCGCTGCCGTCCCGAGACGGCGCCAGATCTCGCGTCTTGGCGGGGCACGTCCAATAGTGTCTCCCGCGCGTTGGCTCTCATTGCCGACGGCGCTCTGGACGCCGGAGAAGATGGAGTCGATGCGCTGGCCGAGCGGCTGGGCCTCAGTAGTCGTCAACTCCGCCGTCTCTTCCAACAGCACCTCGGGGCCTCGCCCATCGCGGTCGCTCAGACCCGTCGCGTCCTCTTTGCTAAGCAGCTCATTCAAGAGACGCGCATGCCGATGACGGAGGTGGCACTCGCCGCTGGTTTCGGAAGTCTCCGAAGATTCAACGAGACCTTCCGCGAGCTCTTCCGTCGCCCGCCGAGCGCGCTCCGCCGCACGACCTCGGTGACCGACGCCGCGGTGCTCCTGCGGCTGCGCTACCGGTCGCCCTATGATTGGCAAGCGATCCTCGACCACCTTGAGGCACGAGCGATCGACGGCGTCGAGAGCGTGGTCAACGGAGTCTATCAACGCACCGTGTCCCACGAGGGACAGCCGGGCACCGTGGAAGTTGGTCATGAGCCGGCGCAAGACAGCCTCGCCGTGACGATAAGGTTCCCTAGCGTTCGCGCTCTCCCCGCGATCCTAAGCCGGATACGACGGGTGTTCGACGTCGGGGCCGACATCGAGACCATCGACGCTCATCTGTCGCAAGATCCCTTCCTCGCTCCCCTGGTCGCGTCGCGTCCGGGTCTGCGCGTACCGGGCGCGTGGGATGGCTTCGAGCTCGCGGTGCGGGCGATTCTCGGCCAGCAGGTGAGTGTGGAGGCCGCTCGAAGGCTTGGAATCCGGCTGGTTGCCGTTTGCGGTGAAGCCCTGCCGAGAACGAATGGCCTTAGACCTCGACTCGAGCGCGCATTCCCCTCGCCCGAGCGGGTCGCGGCGGCCGACCTCAGGACGCTCGGCATGCCGGCGGCGCGCCGTACGGCGCTCAAGGCACTCGCGGAGGCGGCGATTGCCGATCCCGATCTCTTCCGCCCGCTCGGGACCATCGATGAGGCGATCGCTCGGCTCCGGGCCATCCGCGGTATCGGTGAGTGGACCGCGCAATACATCGCGCTACGGGCGCTACGGGAGACCGACGCCTTTCCGGCGAGCGACGTTGCGTTGCTTCGGAGTGCGGCGAGGGGAGGGAGTGCGCGGCCTACGCCGGCAGACCTGCTGCAACGTGCCGAGCCCTGGCGGCCATGGCGCGCTTACGCCGCCCAGCATCTTTGGGTTGCCGACGTCCAGAGAGACCCGAAGGATCGGAAGGTGCTTCGTGCCTGAAGTCTCACGTCTTCTCGTCGATCGACTGGATACGCCGATCGGCGAGCTCATTCTCGCAGCCGACGCCGGAGGACGGCTGCGCGCGGTCGAATGGGCCGATGGTGAAGCGCGCCTGATTCGTGCGTTGGAGTTTCAGTTTGGAGAGAAAGGATTCGCGCTAATGGCCGAGGATAACCCCGGAGGCCTCACCATCGCTCTCTCCGCCTATTTCGAAGGGGAGCTCGGGATCCTGGAAGGACTGCCGGTCGAGACGGGTGGCACTCCCTTTCAGCGCGAGGTCTGGAGAGCGCTACGCGAAATCCCCTGCGGAACGACTCTGTCCTATTCGGAGCTCGCCCGGCGGATCGCTCGCCCAGCCGCGGTGTGAGCGGTGGGCCGCGCGAACGGGTCCAACCCCGTGGCAGTCGTCGTGCCCTGTCATCGCGTGGTGGGTCAGGGCGGATCCCTCACCGGCTATGGTGGTGGGATTGAGCGCAAACACTGGCTTCTCGCCCATGAGCGTGCTCCGCTGGTGGCGGGAAGTCATTGGGTCACCTCAGCGGAGCTCACCGGCTCGTCCGCTTGACGCCTCCTCAACCGCGGGCCGCCGAACTCCGAACGCCAGAGCACCGGTCGCTAGCGCCGTGCCGAGCAGGATCACGGCACATCCCGCAATCATGTTCGGAGTGATCGCCTCGTGCAGGAAAAACAGGCCCCAGACCATTCCGAATAGCGGAATGAGATAGGTCACCGCGATCGCCCTCGTTGGTCCGACGTGCGCGATCAGGCGAAAGTAGAGGATGTAGGCGATGCCGGTGCAGGCGATGCCGAGCGCAACCGCGCTGAGCCAGCTCGCGACCGAAGGCGTCACCTCGGGCCACTGCAGGGAAGCCAAGGGTAGGAGCGCCGCGGCCGCGGCAATCTGGCTACCGGTCGCGGTCGCGATCGGGTCGGCTCCCGTCAGGTGTCTCTTGGTGTAGTTTGCGGAAACACCGTAGGCGAGCGATGCCGTGAGCGCCGCAACCACGGCCCATCCGCTGCTGTCGCCATGGAACGAGATCTTGCCCCAGACCAACACCAGCACACCGAGAAAACCGATGCCAAGCCCGAGCACGCGAGAACGCGTCAGTCTTTCGCGGAACCAGAGGTAGGCGACTAGAGCCGTGAAGAGCGGGGAGCTCGCGTTCAGCACTGCCGCGAATCCGGCCGTGACATGGAGCGTCGCATAGGCAAATAGGGAGAACGGCAACGCTGAATTGACCGCACCGAGAAAGGTCAACGGCACGGTTTTACCCCGTAGCCCGCTCAGGCCGCCGCGCCAGGCCAGCACCACCAACAGGAACGCCGCGGCAATCGCGACGCGGATCTCGATCAACGGCACTGGACCAAATTCTGGAGAGGCAACGCGCATGAAAAGGAAGGAGCCGCCCCAGATCGCGGCCAGAAGCAGTAACTCGATCAGATCGCGACTCTTCATGCCAGTAGCGCCCTCGGCATCATAGCTCAGAGGATACCGGACGCTCAGGTCGAGCCCAACGCGTTCGACCGCGGTGTTGGGCCGACTCCCTAGGGTCTCATTCCATCAGTTCGCGGAGACGCCGTACGAGGAACCCTCGTTCCGGCCCCTGTTGGCTGAGAGCAAGGGCCCGTTCGTAGGAGACCCGTGCTTGTCCTGTTCTGCCCAGGCGCCGACAGAGCTCGGCCCGCGCTGAATGGGCCAGTGAGTAGTCCAGCAGATCACCGCGCTCCAGGATCGCTTCGATGAGGGCGAGACCCGGCAAGGGCCCGTCGCGCATCGCCACCGCTGCCGCGCGGTTCAGCTCGACCACGGGCGA